>JAVROG010000096.1:0-5943 GCA_032162865.1 Mycobacterium sp.
CTTTTTTGGGCTGGCATTGGACGCTGCCGCTGGGGGTGGCCATCCTGCTGGCCGCGGTGGTGGGCGGACTGATCACCGTCGCCGCCGGAACCGCCCGAATTGTTCAGTTGCGTCAGGTGGCAAAGAAGAACTTCGCCGCTCCCCGCTAGGTCAGCCGGGCGATCTCCGCAAGGCCGCGGGAGATCAACGGCGCCACCACCTCGGGTGCGTCATCGGCTTCAGCTTTGCCATTTGCTTGGTCCGACATGCGTCTGCGGAAATCAATTCCCGCGGCAATGATCGCGAGCTTGAAGTACGCCAGCGCCATATAGAACTCCCAGTACGCCAGCTGCTGTCCGGATACCAGCGAGTACCGGTCCGCCAGCTCGTCGGCCGGCGGCAGCAACGGCGATGTCCAGGCGGCCGGCGTGTCGATGATGAGGTCCAGCGCGGGGTCGCGGTACACGCACATCAGCGCTGCGTCGCTGATCGGGTCGCCCAGCGTCGACAGCTCCCAGTCCACCACCGCGCGCACCCGCGTCGGGTCGTCGGCGTCCAGGATGGTGTTGTCGATCCGGTAGTCGCCGTGCACGATCGAGGTGCGGCTCTGTTGCGGGATGGACTGCTGCAGAGCAGCATGCAGCCGCGCGACGTCGTCATCACGGCGGTCGTCGGGCAGCCGCACCAACTCCCATTGCGAGCCCCACCGGCGCACCTGGCGTTCCAGATAGCCGCTGGGTTTGCCGAAGTCGCTCAGCCCGACGGAGTCCGGGTCGACGCTGTGCAAGTCCACGAGCACCCGGATCAACGCGTCAACGCAGCCGTCGATGGCGCGGCGGCCCAGCGATTCGAGTTGGGGCCGCCGGCGTACCACTTGCCCGGCAACGAATTCGACGATCTGGAATGGCGCGCCCAGTACCGAGTCGTCCTCGCACAGGGCGACCGTGCGGGCCACCGGAACCGGGGTGTTCTGTAGCGCGGCCACGACCTTGTATTCGCGGCCCATGTCGTGCGCCGACGGTGTCAGCCCGTGCAGGGGCGGGCGCCGGACCAGCCAACTCGTGGCGTCGTCGTAGACGCGGAAGGTCAGATTGGAGCGGCCGCCCGAAATGAACTCGCCGCGCAGCTCCCCGTCACGCGCGATGTCCAGTGAACGCAGGTACCGGTCCAGTGCGGGCAGGTCAAGCCCGTTGAGTCGGTCAGTCGAGGTCACCGGATATGTTTACCACCGCACATTGTTCGGCTCTCCCCCGCAAGCGGGAGGTACCCCCACCTCATGCCGTTCCACGGCATGCATCGTCGCCTCACCACCGAACATCGTTCGGCTCCTCCTCGGCCCGCTTACGGGCCGCATCGTCGCCTCACCACCGCTGATTTCTCGGCAGCAGATCCCACACGTGTTCGGTGGAGTTGACCGTTGCCACCGTCGCCTGACCGGTCCGGGAGAACAACAAGCGGGTCACCGAGGTGTAGTCGATGGGGAACGACAACAGCCGCGCGGTGCCCAGAATCTCGTGCAGCACGACATTGATCACGCCACCGTGGCTGAACGCCGCGATCGTCTCGTCGGGGTCGGCGCCGGCGACAAGATCGTCGACCGCCGCCCGGACCCGGGCACGAAAAGCGTCCTCGTCCACGGCGCTGGGCAGATGCCCCAGGGCCATGCGCGCCCATTCCTCGGGAAATTCAGTGCGGATCTGCTCAACGGGGATGTACGAGGACAGGTCGCGGTCGTACTCGGCCAATCGATCATCGATTTCGACTGTCAGCTCGCGACCCGCCGCGACCGGTTCGGCGGTCTGGATCGCTCGGCGCTGCGGGCTGCTCAACACCCGGGAGACCGGATACCGGGTCAGCGCGTCGGGCAGCCGCGCGGCCTGCTGAAACCCGGTTTCCGACAGATCCGGGTCGGAACCCTCGCCGTGGTCGCTGCGCAACGGCAATGCATGCCGGACCAGGAGCAGTTGCATGCGGCAAGCCTCGCATGTGCGATTCGACGGGTTTCCATACCCGCGGAGAATGCTATTCTCCGGATAGAGAGCGGGGTGTGCAGACAATGGTGACTGCGAACGGAACCGACCTGGATGCCGGCGTCCTTGGCCGCTGGCTCGACTCCAACGACGTGGCGGGCCAGGGCGAGGAGCCAGTGCTGGATCGACTCAGTGGCGGCTCACAGAACACTCTGTACCTGGTACAACGCGGACCCGAGCGCATGGTGCTGCGGATGCCCGGTCCGCGCGCCGACGCGGACCGTATCGACGGCCTGTTGCGGGAGATCCGGCTGGTGCGGGCGCTGCGTGGGACCGACGTGCCGCATGCCGAGCTGATTGCCGCCGAGGAAAAAGGTTCGGTGCTCGGCCTGCCGTTCTACCTGATGCGCGCAATCGACGGATGGAGCCCGATGGACGGTGGGTGGGAGGCGCCGTTCGACACCGATTTGCCGGCCCGGCGCAAGCTGGCTTTCCAGCTCGTCGAGGGCGCCGCCAAACTCGGCCGGGTGGACTGGCGCGCCCAAGGCCTCGAGGGTTTCGGCCGCCCCGATGGTTTTCACGACCGACAGGTGGACCGCTGGCTGAAGTTCCTGGACGCGTACAAGGTTCGGGAGCTGCCTGGGTTGGACGAGGCCGCGGACTGGCTGCGCCGCAACCGGCCGGCGCGTTACCGGCCGGGCATCATGCACGGCGACTACCAATTCGCCAACGTGATGTTCGAACACGGCGAACCGGCCCGGCTGGCCGCGATCGTGGACTGGGAGATGACGACAGTCGGGGATCCGCTGCTTGACCTGGCCTGGGCACTACTGGGTTATGACGGTGAGGAGCCGCGTGCCGACGGGTTCTACCTCGATATGCAGGGCATGCCGAAGCGCAGCGAATTGCTCGCGCACTACGAGTCGGTCAGCGGGTTGTCCACCGAGAACATCGACTACTACCTGGTATTGGCGAATTGGAAGCTGGGGATCGTGCTGGAGAAAACGTACGCCGCCGGCGTGCGGACCGGGAAAGTCGATCCGAAGATCAAAGACGCATTCGGGGCGATGATTCCGGGGCTTATCGCTACGGCGGCCGAGCTTGCCCGGTCGAACAGAGGGTGACGATGGGGGCCACGTAATGGGCTATGCGGACCAGCTTTTCGACCTCACCGACCAGGTGGTGCTGATCACCGGCGGCAGCCGCGGACTTGGCCGCGAGATGGCGTTCGGGGTGGCCCGCTGCGGAGCCGACGTCGTGATCGCCAGCCGCAACATCGACAACTGCGAGGCGGTTGCCAAGGAGATCGAGGCCGAAACCGGACGCGCCGCCATGCCCTATCAGGTCCACCTGGGCCGCTGGGATCAGCTCGACGGATTGGTCGAGGCGACCTACGAACGGTTCGGCAAGGTCGACACGTTGATCAACAACGCCGGGATGTCACCGCTCTACGGCAAGCTGAGCGACGTCACCGAGAAGCTGTACGACTCGGTGTTTAACCTCAATCTCAAAGGCCCATTCCGGCTTTCGGCGCTGGTGGGTGAGCGGATGGTGGCTGCCGGTCGTGGCTCGATCATAAACGTGAGTTCGGCCGGGTCGCTGCGCCCGAGTCCCGACATCGTTCCCTATGCCTCGGCCAAGGCCGGGCTCAACGCCATGACCGAAGGCTTCGCGCGCGCTTTCGGACCTACCGTACGGGTCAACACACTGATGGCCGGACCCTTTCTGACCGACGTCAGCAAGGCCTGGAATCTCGATTCTTCCAACACCAATATGTTCGGCCACCTGTCACTCAAGCGTGCCGGCCAGCCACCCGAAATTGTCGGCGCTGCACTCTTTCTGGCGTCTGACGCATCCAGTTTCACCACCGGCTCGATAGTGCGGGCCGACGGCGGGATCCCCTAACAGACGCAACGACGGGAGCATTCGATGGCATGGGACTTCTCCACTGAACCGGAGTTCGAGAAGAAGCTGCAGTGGGTCCGCGAGTTTGTCCGCGAAGAGGTTGAGCCGCTGGAAGTGTTGTTTCCGGGCTGCGAATTCCTGCCGCTGAACGACGAGCGCCGCAAGATCGTCGACCCACTCAAACAGGAGGTTCGCGACCAAGGCTTGTGGGCACCGCATTTGGGTCCCGAACTCGGCGGGCAGGGATTCGGCGCGGTGAAGCTGACGCTGATCAACGAGATCCTGGGCCGTAGCCCTTGGGCGCCAATCATATTCGGAACCCAAGCCCCCGACACCGGCAACGCCGAGATCCTGGCCCGGTTCGGCACCCAGGAGCAGAAGGACCGCTATCTGGCCGGCTTGCTGTCCGGGGAGATCTTTTCCTGCTTCTCGATGACCGAACCACAGGGCGGCGCCGATCCGCGCGTGTTCAAGACCCGCGCGGTGCGCGACGGCGAGGACTGGGTGATCACCGGGCGAAAGTTCTTTTCCTCCAACGCATCGGTTGCCTCGTTCTTCATCGTCGTTGCGATCACCGACCCGGACGTGCCCGTCCACCATGGCGCCTCGACCTTCCTGATCCCGGCCGGAACGCCGGGCCTGTCCATCGAGGCCAATCACCACCTGGTGGGAGCGGATCCCCATGAACCGGGGCACTCCTTGGTTCGCTACGACGACGTACGGGTGGGCGCGGATGCGCTGCTGGGTGAGGCCGGCCAGGGCTTCCTGATCCTGCAGACGCGATTGACCGGCGGGCGACTGCATCATGCGATGCGCTCCATCGGTATTGCACAACGCGCCGTCGAGATGATGTCGCGGCGCGCGAAAAGCCGTTTCACGCAGGGCAGTTCACTGGCCGACAAGCAACTGGTGCAGGAGTTCGTCGCCGATTCCTACACCGAGCTGATACCGTTCCGGCTGACCGTGCTGCACGCCGCCTGGCTGATCGACAACGGCGACGAGCGAGGGGCCCGCGCCGAGATCGGTGCGTGCAAGATCCTTGCCTCCCAGGTGCTCAAGTCCATTGGGCTGCGCGCAATCCAGGTACACGGCGCGCTCGGGCTCACCGACCAGCTTCCCTTAGTCAATGTGCTGCTCGGTGGCATCGCGCTCGGGCTGGCAGACGGGCCGACCGAGGCACATAAGGTCAACTTGGCCCGGATGCTGCTCAAGGGTTACGAGGCCGAGGAAGGCGAGTGGCCCAGCGAGATGCTGGAAGTTCGCCGCGAGGCCGCCCGGGCGAAGTATGCCGGCCGCATCGATCGTGTTCCAGCACTTCCCGATTCGCCATGACCAGCAGGGTCAACGCGGCCGTCGAACGCGCGCTCGACGACCGGCAGCGCGAAGCCACCGAGGAGGTTGAACGCATCCTGGCCGCCGCGGTGCGGGTGATGGAGCGGGTAGCCCCTGAGGCGCCCCGCGTCAGCGACATCGTCACCGAGGCTGGTTCGTCGAATAAAGCGTTCTACCGGTATTTCGCCGGCAAGGACGACCTCATCCTGGCCGTGATGGAGCGTGGGGTGGCGATCGTGGTGTCCTATCTGCAGCATCAGATGGCCAAGGAATCCCGGCCCGAAGACAAGGTCGCGTGTTGGATCGACGGTGCTCTGGCACAGGTCGCCGATCCGCACCTGATCAGCATGAGTCGCGCCGCCGCCGGCCAGATGTCGAACTGGCGCGCTGCGGACCGGGAAATGCTGCGGCCGCTACGCGACCTGTTGGCAGAACCGGTAACCGCGCTGGGTAGCGCCGACGCCGACCGTGACGTCGAGGCGGTCTACGGTTGCACAGTCGCACTGATGCGGCGGTATGTGGGGTCGGCCGACCGGCCGGCCCGAGAAGACATCGAACATCTGGTGAGGTTCTGCTTGCTCGGGCTGGGAGTTGGCTGATGCGCGCGATCGTCTGCAATTCTTACGGACCGCCGGAGGATCTGGTTCTCACCGATGTCGCCGACCCGGTTCCAGGACCCGGGCAGGCACTGGTACGTGTACAGGCCGCGGCGGAGAACTTCCCCGAAGTGCTGTTCGTTGCGGGCAAATACCAGATT
>JAVROG010000097.1:0-14002 GCA_032162865.1 Mycobacterium sp.
TGTACTCGACCACCCCGGCGGAATGGAAGCCGGATCGTAGCGCGCAGTTGCAGGCGCAGATTGACAGCGGGCCCACCGTGCCGGTGAGCGAGAATCCCGACGGCTCCGCCACCATCGAGACCTATACCGTGCGCCGCGACAACGGGCGGCCGACCGGGATCATTATCGGTCGGCTGGCGGCCGACGACAGCCGCTTCTTGGCGACCACCGAGGACGACGACTTGATCGCTCTGCTGACCGACGGCGACCCGCTGGGATCGGCCGTCCGGGTGAGTTCCTTCGACTATGGGAACCGCTGCGTTCGCGGCTGAGGCCGCATTCCTTCGCGCGGCCCTAGCTGTTGCCCGGCGCCGCGTTTGCGCCGTTGCCGATCGCTGGGCGCCCCAGCAGCAGCTGAGTGGGTGTATTGATCACGGCGAGCACGTGCTGTCCCGCCGCCTGCAAGGGCGACGCGGCCGCGGCTTCGGCCAGCGCATACTGCCCGGCACCTGCACTCAGCCGTTCAACAAATTCGGCGTGAAAGGCCGCCGCTTGAGCACCGAGCTGCTGATAGGCCTGCGCGTGCGTCCCGAACAGTTCCGCGACGGCCGCCGAGACTTGGTCGGCACCCGCGGCCAGCAGCTCCGCGGTCGGGGCCAGGGCCACCGCGTTGGCCTGGCTGATCGACGAACCGATCCTCGCCAGATCCGAAGCTGCCGACGCCACAAATGCAGGCGTCGCGGTGACAAACGACATCTCATACCTCCCCGCAGCGAACGATGGCGATCAGAGTCATCACCATCGCCTTCGCGGGGAAGGCGCCCTAGCGTAGTGAACTACCTCACTTCCGCTTGAATCCGGGGAAGCGGCCTCCTTAGGCGAAGGAAGCCAGCTTGCCGGCCAGGCGCTCCACGTAGGCGGCGACCTTGCCTTCGTCGCTGTCCGGCATGCCGAACAAGACTTCTGTCACGCCAAGCTCGGACCAGCGCGCCAATTTCTCGGCATCTGGTTTGAAGTCCAGGGCCACGATCTGCGGCGCGCCGTCGCGGCCGGCCGCAGCCCAGGTGTCCTGCAACAGCTTCACCGGCTCGTCGATGTCGAAGTCACGCGGAGTGGTGATCCAGCCGTCGGCGCTGCGCGCGATCCACTTGAAGTTCTTTTCGGTGCCCGCTGCACCGACCAGCACGGGAATGTGTGACTGCACCGGCTTAGGCCAAGCCCAGCTCGGTCCGAATTTGACGAACTCGCCGTCGTAGGCGGCCTCTTCCTCCGTCCACAGCGCTCGCATCGCCTCGAGGTACTCACGCAGCATGGTGCGACGGCGCCCCGCCGGCACGTTGTGGTCGGCGAGCTCGTCGGTGTTCCAGCCGAACCCGACGCCGAGGCTGACCCGCCCGCCGGACAGATGGTCCAGCGTGGCAATACTTTTCGCCAGCGTGATCGGGTCGTGTTCGACGGGCAGCGCCACCGCGGTGGACAGCCGGACCCGGGACGTGACGGCGCACGCGGCGCCCAGGCTCACCCATGGGTCCAGCGTCCGCATATAGCGGTCGTCGGGCAGCGTCTCGTCGCCGGTTGTCGGGTGAGCCGCTTCGCGCTTGATCGGTATATGGGTGTGTTCAGGCACATAAAACGTGTGAAAACCGTGCTCATCGGCAAGTTTGGCGGCTGCCGCCGGGGAGATGCCGCGGTCGCTGGTGAACAGCACGAGTCCGTAGTCCATGCCTCAATTTAGAACGTGTTCTACTTTTGCGCGCGAGCGGCCCCGGCCGGATCATGCAGGCGGGTGGACGTGGCACGAGCGGCGGCGGGCATTAGTTGCGAAAGGTGCGCTAGCGTGGTTGGTCGAATGGCGTCGCAGGCAGCACCGCGCCCCGACGGCACCAGAAGCAACAGGAGGGTTCATGACCTACTCGCCCGGTAGTCCCGGATATCCACCGGCGCAGCCACCTGGCTCGTACGGAGCCGCCAGCCCTGCTCCCGCAGCGGCCGAGCCCGGCGAAAGCAAGCTGGGCCTGTACCTGGCCATTGCGGTGACGGCCCTGGGCCTGTTGGCCTACTTCGCCAGCTTCGGCCCGTTGTTTACTTACAAATCGGACATCGGTGGCATCGGCGCCGACGTGTCCGGTGACACCGGGTTCGCGGTTCCGGTAGCGGTCCTGGCTGCGCTGATTGCCGGCGTGGGATTGCTGCCCAAGGTCAAGAGTCGCTTGGCGGCCGTTGCGGTGCTCGCTGTACTCGCTGTGCTGATGATCATCTCCACCACCTTCAGCAAGCCCGACTCGTTCTCGACCGGCTGGGCGCTGTGGATCGTCTTGGTGTGCATCGTGTTCGAGGCGGTGGCCGCCGTCGGCGCGCTGCTGCTGGATGTGGGTGTGATCACCGCTCCAACTCCACGGCCCAAGTACGACCCGTTCGGCGGGTATGGGCAGTACGGGCAGCAGTACGGGTTTCAGCCGGGCGGGTTCTACGGTCCGAATGCACAGCAGCCCGCGCAGAACCCGGCCCAGCCCGGTTACGGTTCGCAATACGGCGGCTACCCGTCGGGCCCCAACCCGCAATCCGGCGGATTTCCCGCCCAGCCTCCGGCGCAGCCCGCGCCCCAGCAACAACAACATCAGGGACCACCCACGCACACCCCGCCCACCGGCTTCCCGAGCTTCAGCCCGCCGCCGCCGGTCAGTGCCGGTACCGGATCTCCGGGCGGTTCGGCCCCGGTCAACTACTCAAACAACCCCGCCGGGGGTCAGCAGTACGGCCAGGGTCAACAGTCGCCTGGTTCGGCGCCGGTATAGCCGCGCGCTCTCGCGCTTAGTCGGGGTCGCGCGCGAAGAGTGACAAGGGTGTCGGAAAAGAACGGGGACAACCGGGTCGCGGGTGCTCGCCAGGCACGTGACCTCGTCAGGGTCGCGTTCGCGCCAGCCGTCGTGGCGCTGGTCGTTATTGCGGCCGTCACGCTGCTCCAGCTGCTGATCGCCAACAGCGACATGACCGGCGCGTTGGGCGCCATCGCCAGCATGTGGCTCGGCGTGCACCAGGTGCCGATCTCGATCGGTGGCCGGGAACTGGGCGTCATGCCGCTGTTGCCGGTGCTGTTGATGGTGTGGGGCACCGCGCGTACCACGGCACGGGCCACCTCGCCGTACTCTTCGTGGCTGGTCGTGCGCTGGGTCATCGCCTCGTCTCTGGGCGGGCCGTTGTTGATGACGGCGATCGCCCTGGCGGTCATCCACGACGCGTCGTCGGTCCTGACTGAACTGGAGACACCCAGCGCCCTGCGGGCATTCACCAGCGTGCTGGTGGTGCACGTCATCGGCGCAGCGATCGGAGTGTGGTCGCGGGTGGGGCGACGCGCGCTGGCCGCTTCTCCGCTGCCCAATTGGTTGGGCGACTCACTGCGCGCCGCTGTCGCCGGGGTGTTGGCGTTGCTGGGATTGTCCGGTGTGGTGACGGCGGGATCGCTGGTCGTGCACTGGGGGACGATGCAAGACCTGTATGGCATTACCGAGTCGATCTGGGGTCAGTTCAACCTCACCATGCTGTCGGTGTTGTACGCGCCCAACGTCATCGTGGGCGCCTCAGCCGTCGCGGTCGGCTCCAGTGCCCACATCGGCTTTGCGACGTTCAGTTCGTTCACGGTCTTCGGAGGCGATATTCCGGCGCTGCCGATACTGGCCGCTGCCCCCACGCCGCCGCTCGGGCCGATCTGGGTGGCGCTATTGATCATCGGCGCGTCATCCGGGGTGGCCGTGGGGCAGCAATGCGCCCGGCAAGCGCTCCCGTTCGTCCCGGCCGTCATCAAGTTGCTGGTCGCGGCCGTCGTGGGGGCATCGATGATGACCCTGCTGGGATACGGCGGAGGTGGCAGGCTCGGTAACTTCGGCGACGTCGGCGTCGACAAGAGCGCCTTCTTCATCGGCGTCCTCTTCTGGTTTGCGTTCGTAGGCGCGGTGACAGTGGTGATGGCCGGAGGCATCAGGCGGCGTCCACGTCGACCTCGCCCCGAGCCGGCGGCCCCGAATCCGGTTGACGATGACGAGGAGCCGGTATTGGGGCTTTTCGACGACGACATCGCACGAGACGACGACGCTCCGGGCGAGGACGAGTTCGCCGTCGACGACGAAGCGCCAGTTCCCGAGGCAGCGGCGGCTGACCCGCATGAGCGTCGCGACGCCGAGGATTAGCAGCGGCGGTACTCGTCAGCCTCCGGTCGCAAAGCGGGCGGCATCGTCGCCCGACTAGGCTCGCTCACTGTGCAGGAACCGCTCCGTGTACCCCCGAGTGCACCGGCGCGACTGGTGGTGCTGGCATCCGGCACGGGTTCGCTGCTGAAGTCAATGCTCGATGCCGCCGTCGACGACTACCCGGCGCGCGTCGTGGCCGTCGGCGTCGATCGCGACTGCCGGGCCACCGAGATCGCGGCCGACGCCGCGATACCGGCCTTCACCGTCCGCGTGGGCGACTATCCGCAACGCGATATCTGGGACGCCGCCATCACTGCAGCCACCGCCGCGCACCAACCTGATCTGGTGGTATCCGCCGGATTCATGAGAATCCTTGGGCCACAATTCCTTCGACGATTCAGCGGGCGCACCCTCAACACTCATCCGGCGCTGCTGCCGGCTTTCCCCGGCGCACACGGCGTGCGCGACGCGCTGGCCTACGGCGTGAAACTCACCGGTTGTACGGTGCACCTGGTGGATGCCGGCGTTGACACCGGCCCGATACTGGCACAGCAGCCCGTCGAGGTGCTCGACGGCGACAGCGAAGAGACCTTGCACGAGCGGATCAAGGTCGTGGAACGGCAACTCCTGGTGGATGTGGTGGCCGCCATTGCAACCGGCGGCGTGACGGTGATTGAACGAAAGGCGACCCTGGGATGAGCGCAGCATGAGCATCGACAAGAGGCCGATCCGTCGCGCATTGATCAGCGTCTACGACAAGACCGGGCTGGTTGAACTCGCTCAAGGGCTCGCCGCAGCCGGCGTCGAGATCGTCTCGACCGGATCAACGGCGAAGACCATTGCCGACAAAGCGATTCCGGTGACCCGCGTCGAGGAATTGACGGGCTTCCCCGAGGTGCTCGACGGCCGAGTCAAGACTCTGCACCCGAAAGTGCACGCCGGTCTGTTGGCCGATCTCCGCAAACCAGAACACCAAGCCGCGCTGGAGGAACTCGGTATTGCCGGTTTCGAACTCGTCGTGGTCAACCTCTACCCGTTCACGCAGACCGTCGAATCCGGGGCGGGCGTCGACGAGTGCGTCGAGCAGATCGACATCGGCGGGCCCTCGATGGTGCGCGCGGCGGCCAAGAATCACCCCAGCGTCGCCGTGGTCACCGATCCTCGCGGCTATGACGGAGTGCTGGCCGCGGTGCGTAACGGTGGATTTACCCTCGCCGAGCGCAAAAAACTGGCGTCGCTGGCTTTTCAGCACACCGCCGAGTACGACATCGCCGTCGCCACGTGGATGCAGTCCACGCTGGCCCCAGAGGAACCCGCCCAGGAGTTTCCGCATTTCTTCGCCAAGAACTGGCGCCGCGAGACGACGCTGCGTTACGGCGAGAATCCGCACCAGCAGGCCGCGCTCTACACCGACCCCGCCGCTTGGCCGGGTCTGGCGCAGGCCGAGCAGCTGCACGGAAAAGAGATGTCCTACAACAACTTCACCGACGCGGACGCCGCATGGCGGGCCGCTTTCGATCACGAGCAGATCTGCGTGGCGATCATCAAACACGCCAACCCGTGCGGCATCGCGATCTCCGACATCTCGGTCGCCGACGCTCACCGCAAGGCCCACGAATGCGACCCGTTGAGCGCCTACGGGGGCGTGATCGCCGCCAACACCGAGGTGAGCGTTGAGATGGCGGAGTACATCAGCACCATCTTCACCGAGGTTATCGTCGCCCCGGCCTACGCCCCGGGTGCCCTCGATCTGTTGACGCGTAAGAAGAACATCCGCGTGCTGGTGGCTTCCGAGCCGCTCACCGGCGGCCACGAGCTGCGACCGATCAGTGGGGGACTGCTGATCCAGCAGCGCGACCAACTCGACGCCCCCGGCGACAATCCGAACAACTGGACGCTGGCCACCGGCGAACCCGCGGACCCGGTCACCCTCACCGACCTGGTGTTCGCCTGGCGCACCTGCCGCGCGGTCAAGTCGAACGCGATCGTCATCGTCGCCGACGGTGCCACCATCGGCGTCGGTATGGGCCAGGTCAACCGGGTCGACGCCGCCCGGCTGGCGGTGGAGCGCGGCGGTGAGCGGGTGCGGGGCGCGGTCGGCGCCTCCGACGCCTTCTTCCCGTTCCCCGACGGCCTCGAGACGCTGACGGGCGGCGGGGTGAGGGCGATCGTGCACCCCGGTGGTTCGGTGCGCGACGACGAGGTGATGGCGGCTGCGGCAAAGGCCGGGATCACGTTGTACCTCACCGGTGCACGTCACTTCGCACACTAACCGGCTCTGCCGAGAGTGAAATTCACGACCGACACGCCGGGAAGGGGGTCGGGAAAGTCACTCTCGTCGGCGCAACGAAAGATGGCGTCGTAGCGTGGAGAGGTGACTTCACCGAGCAATCTGCCCCGCACCGTCGGGGAGCTGCGTGCCTCTGGTCATCGCGAGCGGGGGGTTAAGCAGGAAATCCGCGAGAATCTGCTGACCGCGCTGGCCGAGGGCGACAATGTGTGGCCTGGGATTCTAGGTTTCGATGACACCGTAATTCCGCAGTTGGAGCGGGCGCTGATCGCCGGCCACGACTTCGTCCTGCTGGGCGAACGCGGCCAGGGCAAGACCCGGCTGTTGCGGGCACTGACCGGACTCCTCGACGAGTGGACGCCCGTGATCGCCGAATCCGAGCTCGGTGAGCACCCCTACACACCGATCACTCCCGAGTCGATCCGGCGGGCCGCCCAGCAGCAGGACGACCTCCCGGTGGCCTGGAAGCACCGCAGCGAGCGCTACACCGAGAAGCTGGCCACGCCGGACACCAGCGTGGCCGACCTGGTCGGTGACATCGACCCGATCAAGGTCGCCGAGGGCCGCAGCCTCGGGGACCCCGAAACCATCGCCTACGGGCTGATCCCCCGCGCGCACCGCGGCATCGTCGCCGTCAACGAGCTGCCCGACCTCGCCGAGCGGATCCAGGTGTCGATGCTCAACGTCATGGAAGAGCGCGACATCCAGGTCCGCGGCTACACGCTCAGATTGCCCCTAGACGTCCTCGTTGTAGCTAGTGCCAACCCAGAGGACTACACCAACCGCGGGCGCATCATCACGCCGCTCAAGGACCGGTTCGGCGCCGAGATCCGGACCCACTACCCGCTCGAGCTAGCGGCCGAAATCGGTGTCATCGCCCAGGAGGCACACCTGAGCGCCCAGGTGCCCGACTATCTGATGCAGGTGATCGCACGCTTCGCCCGCTACCTGCGGGAGTCCAGCTCGGTCGACCAACGCTCCGGGGTGTCGGCGCGGTTCGCCATAGCGGCGGCCGAGACGGTGGCGGCCGCGGCCCGGCACCGCGGCGCGATCCTGGGGGAGACCGACCCGGTGGCCCGAGTCGTCGACCTGGGCACGGTGATCGACGTGCTGCGCGGCAAGCTGGAATTCGAGTCGGGCGAGGAAGGCCGCGAGCAAGCCGTGCTCGAGCACCTGCTGCGCCGCTCGACCGCCGATACGGCCTCCCGGGTGTTGGGTGGCATCGACGTCGGCACGCTGGTGTCTGCCGTCGAGGGCGGTGCCGCGGTGACGACGGGGGAGCGGGTGTCGGCCAAGGACGTGCTGGCTGCGGTGCCAGGGCTGCCCGTGGTGGACAAGATCGCGGCGAAATTGGGCGCCGAATCCGAAGGGGAGCGGGCCGCGGCATTGGAACTGGCGCTGGAGGCGTTGTATCTGGCGAAGCGGGTCGACAAGGTATCCGGGGAGGGGCAAACCGTCTATGGCTGACCCTGTTGCGAGACACTCGTCGCGATACTCGGCGTACACCGGCGGACCTGACCCGCTGGCTCCGCCGGTAGATCTGCGCGAGGCGCTCGAACAGATCGGGCAGGACGTCATGGCGGGAACCTCGCCGCGCCGGGCGCTGTCCGAGTTGCTGCGACGCGGCACCGAGGGCATGCGCGGGGCCGATCGGCTGGCCGCTGAGGCCAACCGTAAGCGTCGGGATTTATTGCGCCGCAACAACTTAGACGGAACTCTGCAAGACATCAAGAAATTGCTCGACGAGGCCGTGCTGGCCGAGCGCAAAGAACTGGCCCGCGCTCTCGACGACGACGCGCGCTTCTCCGAACTGCAGCTGGAGTCGCTGCCGCCGTCGCCGGCCAAGGCGGTCCAGGAGCTTTCCGAGTACGACTGGCGCAGTGGCGAGGCTCGCCAGAAGTATGAACAGATCAAAGATCTGCTTGGACGCGAGATGCTGGACCAACGTTTCGCCGGCATGAAGGAGGCGCTGGAGGGCGCCACCGAGGAGGACCGCCAGCGCGTCAACGAGATGCTGGACGACCTGAACAACCTGCTGGACAAGCACTCCCGCGGTGAGGACACCCAGCAGGACTTTGACGACTTCATGGGCAAGCACGGCGAGTACTTCCCGGAAAACCCGCGCAACGTCGAGGAATTGCTGGACTCGCTGGCCAAGCGTGCCGCCGCCGCGCAGCGCTTCCGCAACAGCCTCAGCCAAGAGCAGCGTGACGAGCTGGATGCGTTGGCGCAGCAGGCATTCGGGTCGCCGTCGCTGATGCAGGCGCTCGGTCGGCTCGACTCGCATCTGCAGGCCGCACGGCCGGGCGAGGACTGGACCGGAGAGCAGCAGTTCTCTGGCGACAACCCGTTCGGCATGGGGCAGGGGACGCAGGCGCTGGCCGACGTCGCCGAGTTGGAGCAGTTGGCCGAGCAGCTGTCGCAGGCCTACCCCGGCGCGACCATGGATGACGTGGACCTCGACGCGCTGGCCCGTCAGCTCGGCAACGAAGCCGCTGTCGATGCTCGAACGCTCGCCGAACTCGAACGCGCACTGCTCAATCAGGGCTTCTTGGATCGCGGTTCCGACGGCCAGTGGCGACTATCCCCGAAGGCCATGCGACGTCTCGGCGAGACCGCTTTACAGGATGTGGCGCAACAACTTTCCGGCCGGCGCGGCGAGCGCGACCACCGGCGGGCGGGTGCGGCCGGTGAGCTGACCGGCGCGACGCGACCCTGGCAGTTCGGCGACACCGAGCCGTGGCACATCTCCCGCACGCTCACCAACGCCGTACTCCGGCAGTCGGGCACCCACACGCTCGACGGAGAGCACCCATCACTGCGCATCACCGTCGACGATGTCGAAGTGTCCGAGACCGAAACGCGCACCCAGGCGGCGGTGGCGCTGTTGGTGGACACCTCCTTCTCGATGGTGATGGAGAATCGCTGGCTGCCGATGAAACGCACGGCGCTGGCGCTCAGCCACCTGGTGACCACGCGGTTTCGTTCAGATGCGTTGCAGATCATCGCCTTTGGTCGCTACGCCCGGACGGTGTCACCCGCCGAGCTCACCGGTTTGGAGGGCGTATACGAGCAGGGCACCAATTTGCATCACGCGCTCGCTCTGGCCGGCCGCCACCTACGCAGGCACCCCAACGCCCAACCCGTCGTGCTGGTGGTGACCGACGGCGAACCGACCGCGCACCTGGAGGACTTCGACGGGGACGGCACGTCGGTCTTCTTTGACTACCCACCGCATCCGCGGACCATCTCTTTCACGGTGAAGGGTTTCGACGAGATGGCCCGATTGGGTGCGCAGGTCACCATCTTTCGGCTGGGCAGCGACCCCGGCCTGGCGCGATTCCTCGACAAGATCGCGCGCCGGGTGGAAGGCCGCGTCGTGGTGCCCGATCTTGACGGGCTGGGCGCTGCCGTGGTGGGTGACTACCTGCGGGCCCGGCGCCGCCGCTAATACCCGCCGGGTCGCGGGTAGACCCTCGGCTTCACAAGGGGTGCAGAGGAATCGACGGAGCTTCATACGCACCCGCCCCGCCCGGAAGTCGATCGGGGGCCACCGTGCCGGGTCGGATCAGGTCGTCGGGCAGACCGGCCAGCACGGCAGCCATGTTGTAACCACTCATTCGGAGTTCCCCGTTGCTACCCATGCGCGCATAATCCGAGTGCCCATAGGCGCGTTCACGAAACTCGCCGTCCCCGTACGCGTCGCCCAACGCGAAACCGTCACGACTCGACAGCGGTGTCATGCCGGGCACGTCCTGTAGGGCGGGCCCGAAGGCGTCGAATTCGGAAAGAATCTCGGCCACAACGTCATTGACGCCGATCAGGTAGTAGGCATGGCCGGGTCGGACACCTAGCTGCGATGCGTCGGTGAGTTCAGCACCCGGCGAGCCGTAGAGGACGACGTCGCTCACCGGCGCGCCTTGCTGCAGCGCCAGGCTGGTCGTCAGTGAGCCATAGGAATGCCCGAACGCGGTGATGTGCTGATCGGTCGCGTTGCTGGTGGCCGCCAGCCCTTTATAGAAGCTGTTCAGTCGCTCGGCGCCGTCGCGTGCCAGCCAGTCGTGCGTCACATCCCGCAGGTTGTTCGGTGCGTCGTAGCCCAGCCACGCAACGGAAGCGACCGCTTCCGGCTTCGGCCGGCCCGCGAGCAGCCGAAGCTCGGCAGCCTTCGTGCGCAGTGCCGCAGCCTGGCTGACCATGCTCCCGATATGGGAGCTGACCCGGGTACTCAGGCCGCCGACGGTGACGCCGACGCACTCGGCGTCGTCGACATCACCAACTCCTACTGCCGCTAACGCTTTACGGGGATTGCTCGTGGTGTCCAGCAGAATCAGGCTGGATCCGGGGGTAGTGGCCAGTGCATGTTGGAGTGCCTCCAAGTCCGCCAGTTTGTCGGGGTCGGTGTGCCAGCCATACGCGCCGAGCCAACCCTGCTGCAGCCGGTTGATCTCGCGTTGCAGCACCGGAACATTGAGGTGGTTCCGGACGGCGACCGGGATTCCGTCGAGATTGCGGACGGCATTGGGAAACCATTGTTCGACCCGATCCTGCTGACCCGGAGTCAACGCACGCCACCACGTGCGCACCTGCTCGGGGGTGCTGCCCGCATTCAAAAAGGACAGCAGCGCCGCCATTTTCGGAGGCTGATGACCGAGTTGAGTGTCGAGTTGTTCGGGGGAGAGGTCGCCATCGCTGCCGCGGATCGCCGCGGCCAGGTCTTCGTCGGCGTTCTCGGCATCAGCCAGCAGCCGCTGCAGGCTCTCGGTCAGCCGTACGGCGGTGTCGACAATGCCCTGTTGATCGCCGGCGGAGAACATGGACAGGTCGGCGGGTGGCAATGCCGCACCGGCCGCATCGTTGATGACCAGGTGAGTCGCCTGTGCGATATCGCGGATCACCTTGAGCCGCCACTTGACCGCGGTGATTTCTTCAGCCGATTGTTCGGCGGCGCGGGCGACGGCCTCGCAGGCGTCGGCGTGACTGTCCAAAATCAACGTGGTGTGCTGGGTTGCGGCGTGCGCCGCCTCGGCGGCATCACCACCGAAGCTCAACAGCCGCAACATCTCTGTGATCGCCGCCGACGCGGTTCGGGTGCCGTGTGCGCGCCGGATTGCTGCATCGAAGACGGTTCTGACCGTCGCAGGATCCCAGCGCTCGATATCGGCCAGGGTCAACCTCATCGCAGCGATGCGGCATTCTGCTGGTCCAGCGCGGTGAAACCGGCCGCGGCGAACCGCATGTCACTGGCATGCTCACCGAAGCGGGCAAGGTGACCATAGCTGGCCGTGGCCCACCGATCCAGCAACCCGGACAGCGCTGCCGCCGAGGAGCCGACCCACCCCGGTTGTGCACCGTCGGCGTCACGGTGACAGGACTGCTGCAGAGACAGCAGCGACTGGCCGTGGTTGGCCAACTCAATGCCGATGTGGGACAGCACGTCAGGAATCGCTCGCAACTCTTGCGCCACAGCAACCCGCCTTCGCCAATGCCAATGTTCGGCGAAGTCTGGCACCGCTTGATACGACGGACCATTCACCCGGAATGCCGGTGTGGATGAATTGCCGCACCTGTGGCGGCTACGCCCGACGACGCCGCGGCAAGCGGAAGCGTCCATCAAGTGGTTGGGCGGCGCTGACTCCGACCGAACGTGAAGTTGCTCGACTGGTCAGCCAGGGGCAGTCCAGTCACGACATCGCGGCGAAGCACTTCGTCTCGCCCCGCACGGTCCAGACCCATCTCACCCACGTGTACGAAAAACCCGGCGCGAGGTCCCGGATACAACTTGCCCGCGAAGCTGGGCGGTACCGCTGATCAAACTAGAGGTGCCCTACTTATGCGGCTTTCGGGGCTTGCGCTTGATGCCCACGCCACCCCACAGCGAGAACCCGCGAATCTTCACGTTGGGCGCGCCCTGGGAGCCCTCACCCACCACCCCGTGGTCGAAGTTGCCCATCACCCCGTGGCCGTGAATCTCGACGTGGACTTCCGGCGGCAGCAAGATGGTCTGCGCTCCCATGATCGAGTACGCCTTGATTTCCACCTCGGGCGACGTGAAGTCGGCATACCGCAAATCCACCACGCCGCTGCCCCAGAAGGTGACCGTCGTCAGCTTCTTCGGCACGTTCCATCGCCCGCGACGCTCGAACCCGCTCATGATGGCCAGCAGCAACGTCGACGGCGCCGGGTTGCACTTCCCGCCGCGGCGGGCGCTCACCGCAGCGCCGGGGAGGTCGGCCCGCAATTGGTCGAGCTCCTGATATGTGGTCGCCGCGTAGGCCTTGGTTAGCCGATCTTCATACTCGTTCATCTGGAGGCGACCCTGCTCAGCAGCGTAGGCCAGCAACTGCGCAATCTGGATCCGATCGGTGTCCGCGGCGCGCGCCGAATCGTCGCGCGTCACCTTCACGTCACGCTGGGCTGGGTTGGTCATCTCACCCGCGAGCTTACGACTTCATAATTTTGCTGCAAGGGGTGTTGGCTAAACTGCAACGTTGACACCGTGTCAGTACAGCTCGCAGCTACCCGTCACGGCGAAGAAACCCAGCTCGGAGGGCGTTTTTCCAGGAACGCCAGCATGCCTTCGCGCGCTTCGCTAGAAACGAACAACCGGGCCGACTCCTCGGTGAGCCGTTCGGCGTCGCGGTCGAAGCCCTCGAGCACCGCAGCGGTGGTCAGCGCCTTCGACGCCGCCAAGCCCTGCGGCGACCCGCGGCCGACGTCGGCGACCAGTCCGGCAACAGCGGTGTCGAGGTCGTCGGCGGCCAGGGTGATCAACCCAATTTCGGCGGCTTCGCTGGCGCCGAACGTTTCCCCGGTGAGGTAATAGCGAGCCGCGGCCCGCGCCGACAGCTTCGGCAGCAAAGTCAGCGAGATGATCGCTGGCGCGACACCGATCCGAGCCTCGGTCAGGGCAAACGTACTGCGCGGTCCGGCGACCACCATGTCGCATGCGCCGATGAGACCGAACCCGCCGGCCCGGACGTGGCCGTTGATGGCGCCGATCACCGGCCGCGGCGACTCGACGATGGCGCGCAGCAGCGCGGTCATCTCCCGGGCCCGCGCGACGGCCAGGTCATATGCCGATGGTGGCGACCCGCTTCGCCCGGCTGCGCCGCGCTCGCGATCGCCACGTGCCGATGGTGGCGACCCGCTTCGCCCGGCTGCGCCGCGCTCGCGATCGCCACGCGCCGATGGTGGCGACCCGCTTCGCCCGACTGCGCCGCGCTCGCGATCGCCACGCGCCGAGTCGCCACTTCCGGCCTCGCTCAGGTCCGCACCGGCACAGAAGGTGCCGCCGGTGTGTCCGAGCACCACCACCCGCACCGCCGGGTCCGCGGCGGCATCCCGCAGCCCCTGATGGATTTGATTGACCAAGGTGGTGGACAGCGCGTTGCGGTTGTGTGGGGAGTTCAGTGTCAGGCGGGCCAGCGGACCACCGGTGTCGGCCGGGCCGGCGTACTCCACGAGATTTTCCATCAGTAGGACCGGGGCAGGCCCAGCGATGTCTGCGAGACGAAGTTCAGCACCATCTCGCGACTTATCGGCGCGA
>JAVROG010000098.1:0-6365 GCA_032162865.1 Mycobacterium sp.
GGGTCGTTGACCAGCGGACGCTTGGGTGCGGGCCCCTTGCGCGGCATTAGCTCTTCTCCTTCTTGGCGCCATAACGGCTGCGAGCCTGCTTGCGGTTCTTGACACCCTGGGTGTCGAGCGAACCGCGGATGATCTTGTACCGCACACCGGGCAGGTCCTTCACACGGCCACCACGCACCAGCACCATCGAGTGCTCCTGCAGGTTGTGGCCCTCGCCGGGGATGTAGGCCGTGACCTCGACCTGGCTCGTCAGCTTGACGCGCGCGACCTTACGAAGCGCCGAGTTCGGCTTCTTCGGGGTGGTGGTGTACACGCGGGTGCACACGCCGCGCCGCTGCGGGCTGCCCTTGAGGGCCGCCGTCTTGACCTTGGCGACCTTGTCACGGCGACCCTTGCGGACCAGCTGCTGAATGGTTGGCATCTACCGGCTTTCTCTGTTGTACGTACTCAAAGCATGTCTACAAGTTCCTGTACTGCAGTTATGCCCCTCCGCAGTACCTCGCGGCCGGGCGTGTCGCATGCGTGCGCCCGGAACTCAATCCGTAGCATCGTGGACACGCGAATTGGCCCGGCTATTTACGCCCCCAACTTTCAGGCGCCGTAGGCCGCCAGGCACGAAGTACAACAATACCCGTCACCGGTCTGGCAGGTCAAAGCGATGGATTCAGCTCCGATGCACGGCCCGTCCCCAGGCTTGGGCTGGGACTGGACTGGGCCTGGACTGGGACCGGTTTAGGGCTGGTCGGGGGCCTGCATAGTGCGCCGATCCATACCGGCCGCGAGCCGCAGCACCATGTCGCTGAACACGCCGTCAGTGTCGATTTCGTCCATCACGCCGGTCATCTCCAACAACACGAAGCCGTGCAGTGCCGACCAGAACTCGAGGGCGGCATAGAACGCTTCCTCTCCATCGAGCCCGTAGGACGACAACACCGCGATCACCGGTCCGGCCGCACCCCTGGTCGCGGCCGCGTACTCGGGGTCGTCACCGCCGAGCGGCATCCGGGTGAATGCCGAGTAGCGACCGGGGTGGTGGTGGGCGTAACTGCGGTACGCGCCGGCCATGACCAGAACGGCGTCATCACGGGAGCGACCCTCGCCCACCCGGTTGAGCATCGTGATGATGTCGTCGATCACCCGGATACGCACCGCGCGGCGCAGGTCTTCGAGGCTGTCCACATGGTTGTACAGCGACGGCCCCTTGGTCCCGAGCTGAGTCGCCAGCGCATTGATGGTGAGCGAATCCCAACCCTCGCGGTCCAGGAACGTCAGCGCGCCCTCGACGATGCCCTCGCGGCTCAGCTTGGCCTGCCGGGCCCCGGCTCTCCCACCGCGCGCACGGCCACCGGCTGACGTCGGTTCCGCGGAAGCTGCCATGGCGATTCGCCCTTCGGTCGGTGGCGGGCCCTCGGCCACCCGGGTTGGCGTGACGCGAGCGCTAACTAATGACTCTAGTTGACCGCCCGCACCGGTTGCCCGGTGGCGAACAGAGCGGACGCTGCGATCCGAATTCCTGCCTTAATTGCAGTTAGGGCTGTCGTCGCACGGGCAGATGCACGTAATCTCAAGCGAGGTCGCGTCGAGTTCGAGCAGACCACCCGCCCAACGAAGGGGGGCCCGCAGTGAAATGGACAACCGCCGTCGGGACGCTGGCCATCTGTTTCGCGACCGTAGCTGCTACGCCCGCCGCGCCGGCGCCGGTGGCGCACGCCAAGAACGGCGACACCCACATCACCGGGCAGGGCCTCGAGACGACCATCGACTGCAACGATTCCACCCTCATCGTCAACGGAACATCCAACGTCGTCACTGCCAAGGGAACCTGCTGGGCGGTGACGATCATGGGGTCGTCCAACATGGTCATCGCCGACACGGTCATCAACGACATCACGGTCTACGGCTATGACGGGACCGTGTTCTTCCATAACGGCGACCCGGTCATCTGGGACCGCGGCCGCGAACTGGGCATGGTCAACCGGATCCAGCGGGTTGGCCCCTGAGCCACCCCCCTCAGCCAATGAACATCAATAAGGAGAAACGAGAAACTATGCGCGCCAACACATTTGGCTACTCGTCCGCGCCGTCGCGGCTGGCTGCGCTGGTGGGCGCTTCGGCGGTTGTCGCGGCGGGGATAGTGCTGGTCGGCTGCAGTTCGACTGCCACCCCGCCGGGAGGCAGTCCCTCTGGGTCGTCCTCGACCAAGTCGTCGAGCACGGCAACCACCAGCGGGACGGCGGAGACGACCGAGAGCGGCGGCCCCACCACCAGCACCTCGGTCGAGGTGGGCGACACCATCGTTTACGCGTCCATGAACCAGACCGCCACCATCGCCTGCCCGGATGGCAAGTCGTTGAATGTGACCGGCTCGGGCAACACCCTGACTGTCACCGGCACCTGTGAGACGTTGAGCGTCGGCGGCAAGGGCAACAAAATTACCCTGGACAAGGTCAACACCCGCATCACGGTGCTGGGGATGGACAACACCGTCACCTACAAAGACGGTGACCCGAAGGTGAACAAAATCGGCCCGAACAACACCGTGACCAAAGGCGGCTGACCGGCTACTCCCCCGGTTTACCGGTAGCCGCCGCGCCGTGCCGGCCGGCGCCGGTGGAGAACCGCGCCGCGCCCTCCAATGCCTCAGCGGCCACCCGGGAGATGCTGGCGAACTCCAGATCCATCGCCGCGGACTCCGGCAGACCCCACTGGTGCAGCGCTGAGAGCCGGTCCGACCGAAGGCACTGCTGTGGCAACGCGGCCAGCTCGGCCGCCAACTGCTGGGCCGCTTGGCGCGCTTGGCCTTTGGGCACCACCCGGTTGGCCAGCCCGATGGCCAGTGCTTCGTCGGCCTTGACCGCGCGGCCGGTGAGGATCATGTCCATCGCGCGGCTGTGCCCGATCAGCCGCGGTAGCCGCACCGTGCCGCCGTCGATGAGCGGCACTCCCCAGCGGCGACAGAACACCCCGAACTCGGCATCCTCCTCGGCCACCCGCAGGTCGCACCACAACGCCAGTTCCAGGCCGCCGGCTACGGCGTAGCCGCTGACCGCCGCGATCACCGGTTTGGACAGCATCATGCGCGACGGTCCCATCGGGCCCGGACCGGTGCGGTGCACCGGGTTGGCCTGCGGCGTGTCGAAAGCTTTCAAATCCGCTCCGGCACAGAAGGTTCCGCCTTCGCCGCACAACACCGCGACCGATGCGGTGTCGTCGCGGTCGAACCGCTCGAACGCGGCGTACAGCGCGGCGGCCGTCGGGCCGTTGACCGCGTTGCGCGCCCCCGGCCGGTTGATGATCACCGTGACCACCGGGCCGTCCCGCTCCACACGCACCAGATCACTCATGTCGCCTCCTGAAGTTGGGACCCATCGTGTTGTTCCACCGGGTCTTGTTCGCGTCTTTCCACCAGTTCCGTGGCGAAGTCGTGGTAGGCCGCGCGCAACCGGGACCCCGGCCAGTCAGCCGGCAGCAGCTCGTCGGGCAGCATCGGGTCGGTAAGCACATGGCGCACCATTGCGGCAGCCACCACGAACCGTTCGGGAATGTCGGTGGCGCAGGCGATTTCGTTGAGTAACCGGTGCCCGGCATCGATCCATTCGGTCAGATCCCAGAGCTGTCCGGTCAACTCGACCGGGGATTCGTCGTGTGCCTTGAGTACCCGCACCCGGGCCGCGACATCAGGCGCCAACTCCAGGTCGAGGTTGTCGGGCCGCATCCACACACCTTCCCGCAACTCGCTGAAGCGCTTGTTGTGCATCGTGTTTCGCAGTGCCGCCCGGCTGCGGGGGTCGGTGCCGACGCTGGTGACGACCACGACATGCCAGGATCCGCGCCACGCCCGAGTCCGGGGACGCATGGCTTCGTCCTGTCTACGCTGACGGGCCAGCAGCCGATCCGAGAGCCGATACCCGTCGGCGGAGCGCACCAGGTCACCAGCACTGACCATGCGGGTCAACGCCACCCGCAGCGTCGTTTCTTTGATGCCGAAATCCGCCGTCAGTCTGATCAATTCGCTGGCGCTTGCCCAGGCGGGGTGGGCGCCGAGCAGGACGCTCAGCACCACCGACCGAGCGGTCATGCGGGTCAGCGTTTTCGGCATGGGTTCTACACCTCAAACGGAAGATGTTCGTCGGCCGTAGTCGCCGAACGGTTCGTCGCGGTGCTTGACCGCGTCGCGAAAGCCGTGCTCGACCGAGTCGGCAACGAATGCGTGGCCCTCGGGCGTGTGCCGGGCTACCCCGTCGAACACGGTGCTGACCATGCGACTGGTGGCGACACCCTGTTGCAGCAGAGCGGAATTGAGCGCCAGCTTGATCATGATCAGCTGGTTGACCGGCAATGCGGCGATCCTGGTCACCAGCCGCTCGGTGCGCTCGTCGAGGTCTTCGGGCTCGGGCGCCTCGACCGCCAATCCCCACTCGGCCGCCTGCGCGCCGGTGATGCAATCGCCAGTGAACAGCAGGCGTTTGGCCCGCTGGTCACCCAGCCGGTGTGCCCACAGGCCCGCCGCGGGGACACCCCACACCCGGGTCGGCGGGTAGCCGATCTTGGCGTCGGCGGCCGCGATCACCTGGTCCGCGTGCAATGCGATGTCGGTACCGCCGGCCACGCAGTAGCCGTGGATCTTGACGACTGTTGGTTTGTCGCAATGCATCAGGCTGGAGAAGCCGCGCACGAATCGGCTCATCATCTGGTAGTCGATCATCGGATCCCACGGCTGATTCGGCAGGTGGTTGACGCCCTGGGTCTTGCCGTCCAGCACGGTGCCGTGATAGCTGCCTTCCCCGCCCGCCGAGCCGGTGCGGTCCGCGTAGGCGGACAGATCGAAGCCCGCGCAGAAACCCTGGCCGCGACCGGACACCAGAATGACGTGCACATTGGGGTCGAGGTCAGCACGCTCCACCAACGCGGAGAGCTCCAACGGAGTGTCGGCGACGATGGCGTTGCCCTTGTCCGGCCGGTTGAAAGTGATCCGGGCAACCCGGTCAGTGACCTCGTAGGTCATCGTTTTCAGGTTGGCGAAATCGACCCGTCTGATCGTGTGGGTCACGGTCGGGTCATCCCTTTACCAGAGCACGCTCGAGGATGGGAGCCAGATCCAGACCGGTCGGCATGGTGCCGAACGCTCCGCCCCACTGGCCGTCGAGCCGGGTGGCCAGGAACGCCTCGGCGACCGCGGGATGGCCGTGGCGCACCAGCAGCGACCCCTGCAACGCCAGGCAGATGTCCTCGGCGACCTTGCGGGCGCGGTACCCGATGGTGTCCAGGTCGGCCAGCTGCCGGCGCAGCTGGTCGACGTGCGCGTCCTGCCTGGGGTCCTGACCGGAGGTCTGGGCGAGTTCATCGAACAGCACCTCGACGGATTCCGGCCGAGTTGCCATGGCGCGCAACGTATCCAATGCGCTGACGTTGCCCGAACCCTCCCATATTCCCATCAGTGGCGCCTCGCGGTACAACCGCGGCATGCCCGAGTCTTCGACGTAGCCGTTGCCGCCCAGGCATTCCAATGCTTCGGCTGCGTGCGGAGTGGCGCGCTTGCACACCCAGTACTTGCTGGCCGCCAGCCCGATGCGGCGCAGCAGCGCCTCTTGCTGGTCTCCCCGGACCGCTCGGTCGGTGGCCCCGGCCATCCGCATCGCCACCATGGTGGCGGCCTCGGCCTCCACCGCCAGGTCAGCCAGCACGTTGCGCATCAGCGGCTGGTCAATCAGGTAGGCACCGAAGGCTTTTCGGTGTTCCGCGTGGTAGATCGCGCGGGTCAGGCCGGTACGCATGCTGGTGGCACTGCCCAGCGTGCAGTCCAGCCGGGTGAGGTTGACCATCTCGATGATGGTCGGGACGCCGCGGCCCTCCTCGCCGACCAGCCATGCGGTGGCGCCGTCGTACTCGACCTCACTGGAGGCATTGGCGTGGTTGCCGAGCTTGTCCTTGAGCCGCTGCAACAACATTCGGTTGCGGGTGCCGTCGGGCAGGATGCGCGGCAGCATGAAGCAGGACAACCCCGCCGGCGCTTGCGCGAGGACCAGGAAGATGTCACACATCGGCGCGGAGGTGAACCACTTGTGGCCCCTCAGGCTGTAGGTGCCATCTCCATTGGGGGTTGCTTCGGTGGTCCCGGCCCGGACGTCGGAGCCACCCTGCTTCTCGGTCATCGACATGCCCGCGGTGATGCCGCGCTTGGTGGTCGCCAGCTTGAGCTCCGGGTCGTATTCGCGATTGGTCAGCAACGGCTCGTAAACCGCCGCCAGTTCGGGGTTGCCGCGCAGCGCCGGGACGACGGCGTACGTCATCGAGATCGGGCAGACGTGGCCCGGCTCTACGGTCCACACCGAGGTCTTGGCCGCCCGCACCACGTGCGCACCCGG
>JAVROG010000099.1:0-15408 GCA_032162865.1 Mycobacterium sp.
CTGGCCGAGCCGTTGGTCGCCGCGGATTTGCCGGACGGGCACCCCGACGCCCTCAACGACGACACCCGGCCCCGCAAGCTGCGGCCCGGCGACTCGCTGCTGGTCGACACCAAAGCCGGCTACGCCTTTGAACGCATTCCGAAGGCTGAGGTCGAGGACCTGGTGCTGGAAGAGGTGCCCGACGTCAGTTACGAGGACATCGGGGGTCTGACGCGTCAGATCGAGCAGATTCGCGACGCCGTCGAGCTGCCGTTCCTGCATAAGGACCTCTACCGCGAGTACGCACTACGCCCGCCCAAGGGTGTGCTGCTCTACGGCCCGCCTGGTTGCGGCAAGACATTGATTGCGAAGGCGGTGGCAAACTCACTGGCCAAGAAGATGGCCGACATTCGCGGCGACGACGCTCGCGAGGCGAAGTCGTACTTCCTCAACATCAAGGGCCCCGAGCTGCTGAACAAGTTCGTCGGCGAGACCGAACGCCACATCCGGCTGATCTTCCAGCGCGCCCGGGAAAAGGCGTCGGAGGGGACGCCGGTGATCGTGTTCTTCGACGAGATGGACTCGATCTTCCGCACCCGCGGCACAGGCGTCTCCTCGGACGTCGAGACCACCGTGGTGCCGCAGCTGCTGTCCGAGATCGACGGCGTCGAAGGACTCGAAAACGTCATCGTGATCGGCGCGTCCAACCGCGAGGACATGATCGACCCGGCCATCCTGCGGCCCGGACGCCTCGATGTGAAGATCAAGATCGAGCGCCCGGACGCCGAAGCGGCACAGGACATCTACTCGAAGTACCTGGTCGAAACGTTGCCGTTGAACGCCGACGACCTCGGCGAGTTCGACGGTGACCGGACAGCGTGCATCACGGCGATGATCGAAAAGGTTGTCGACCGGATGTACGCGGAGATCGACGACAACCGGTTCCTGGAGGTCACTTACGCCAACGGTGATAAGGAAGTCATGTACTTCAAGGACTTCAACTCCGGGGCGATGATCCAGAACGTGGTTGACCGCGCGAAGAAGAACGCGATTAAGTCGGTGTTGGAGACTGGGCAACCCGGTCTGCGGATTCAGCATCTGCTCGACTCGATCGTCGACGAGTTCGCCGAGAACGAGGACCTGCCCAATACCACCAACCCCGATGACTGGGCGCGGATTTCGGGCAAGAAGGGCGAGCGGATCGTCTACATCCGCACCCTGGTCACCGGCAAGTCGTCGAGTGCATCGCGGGCCATCGACACCGAGTCGAACCTGGGTCAGTACCTGTAGACAACCAGCAAATGCTTGTCGGTACCCCCAACTAGCGTCGCGCCCATGCGGCTACGTTTTGATCTCGGTGACGACGACTACTTCGAAACACGCGCTTCGCTGCTCGATGAACTCGACGGCTGGTTGAGTCTTCCGGACCCGGAGCGAGCCGGAACTGTTGCCGACGTCGGGATCTTCCTGGACTGGCGTTATCGAGACTCCATCGGTGCTCTCGACGACTTCGGCCCCAGCGACGTAGCGGAGTTTCTGCTGGAGTGGTGTCCGCAGCGGTTCAAAAGACACCCGAATGGCGCCGAGTTCTTGTGCCGTGCGGTCGGGATCTACGTCGAATTCATGGCAGCTACCGGCCGTCTGGTGGGTGGTGTTGATCGCGCCGCCCGACTTCGACAGCTGGCCGACGATCTCGCCCCGACAGTGCGCGCAGAAATGCGCGACCCCACTCCCGAACCGGATTTGCTCGATGGGGACGACGATGAACGGAACGAAGCCCTGCAGGCGGCGATGGACGAGATCGAGAAGAAGTATGCCCCGCGACCGGGCTCGGTTGACGCGCCGGAGCCGTACGAGTTGCCTTTCGTCTACGTTGCGCCCCCGGTTGCGGACGTCGAGGCCGTGGCTGCCGTGGTGCCGTTGCTAACGAAAGTCGACGCCTTGCGCGACTATTTGGGCGCGGATGGCAGGCAGCTGACCGACAAGGGAAACCTTAAGCTGGCCGACGGTCGCGCGCTCATAGAGCTCCTCGAGACCGGCGACGAAATGGACCCCCAAATCGGTAGCAAGACGTGGCGAACCGGATCCACCGCCAACTTGCCGCGGTTGAATTTCATCCTCGACGTGGCCAAGGAGATTAGCGCCGTCCGCGTGCATAAACGTCGCCTGGTTCCGGTCAAGGCGTGGGACAAGCGCGCGCCCCTGCACCAGGCATCAGCTCTGTTCGAGGCGATCGTCCTCTTGGGACCGTCAGAGTCGCATTCTTCGGGGCGGGCCTGGCTACTCGACGAGATGGCTCAATTGCTGGACGACGGGATTGTGCACTGGCTGGCCCCGCTGCTTGCCGACGAGAATGAGTTGCCGTTCGACGCCGTCGTCGAATGGGCACGATCGGTGGTGGACCAGCAGATCGCGCGGCATTGGCCCGACCATCGAGAGCTCCTCGAAAGATTGACCCTGCGCAGCATCAGCCTCATCTTCCAGGTCTTGAAAGAGGCCGGCGTGGTGCGGTGGACTGATCCACATGAGCTGACCGAACAGTTCGGTCGCGGCTACTGGACCGGCGGAAGCGTGACGCTCACCGCACTCGGCCGCCACGTTCTGCCGGACTACCTCGATGAGGCTGGATACGTCCTGCGCCGTGCCGACGATGTCACCGATGTCGATGGCGCCGCGCTGATCGAGGCGATGTTGGCGGCGCCCGATACCCAGCATGAGGCACTGGTCGTGAAGTGGCAGACCAACCGTGTCACCGCCGAGCGGGTGCAGATGTTGACCGAGGCCATCGTGGCGGCAACGGCTGCCGCGAGTCGGGTGATGGGATTTGTGGCGCTGAACATGTTCGACATCGAAGTAACCGAACCGCTGGTTCGCCAGCTGTTGGACACTCCGGTCGCCGGTCATGCAGCGCTGTGGCTAATTTCGCGTGAGCGCGCTGACGCTGCGACCCTCGGCAGCTTCGTCGACACCGCGGTGCTCATCGATACGCTCGCAAGCGAAGTGGACGATCCCGAGCGGCTATGCGACTTTTTCGCTGACGTGTCCGATCCTTATGGACTACTCGAAGACATATGGCGCCATCCCGCGCCTGAGACCGCGGCCGTGCTGGACGCGCTAGGCAGCCATCTTTCCGAGAAGGCACTTGCCAAAGCCGCCCGGAAGGCAGCCATACGGCACCGAAGTTGGATGGCGAATCACTGAGCCTGTGGGCTAGCTGGCCAGCGAATAGCTGTTAGTCAGGTCGTCTTGCAGCACGTGGGCGGCCTGGGTGGTGGTGTCTATCCGCAACGTCTCGGCGAGCACGCGGGAATGGTAGGTCCAGCCGGTCGGAAGGTTGAGTCGGTCGCCGAGCTTGGACAGGTCGGCCCTCGATAGGTCCGGGTCGACGACCTGGCTCCAGGTCTGCATGACCCATTGCCGCCCATGTGGGTCCTGGAGTTCGTAGATTTCTTGGCCGGCGTCGAAGACGAAGACCGTGTGACGGCTCACCTGATTGACGGAGTAGGGCGTCGGGTTCATCGATGACAGCAGGACGGTGGCCTGCAGGATCATGTCGATGCCGCCGAAGGTCTTGATGATCTGCGGCCCTTGGGGAGTCTTTTCGATGCTGTTCATCAACCAGTACCGCGGACCATTCAATAGTGCTGTGGCAGCACCGTTTTCGGTCGCGATCACATGGGCGTCAAGCGCAGTCCACAGCTCGGCTGGACAGTCGTTGAGCGGGTAGCTGTTGTAAACGGTCGCTTGCGGTCCTGCTTCGCCGGGCGTTACGAGAAGCACTTCGCCGTAACGCTTACCCGACAGGTCGGCCGATTCTTGGCGCGCTGCTGGGTTCGAATGAGGAGCTGACACCAGGGTGAACCTAATCACCCAGTTCAGTGGCGTCAACACTGGTCACAGGTGGGTTCGTGATGCGGCTGCGGTAGCGGTTGCGCGCGGTCAGAGTGGCGTGCAGATCGTCGATCAGCGGGTCGACGAAGGTTGAGCGGTAATCATCGTCGCCGGCCGCACGGGCGCTGACGTACATGAACGTCAATGCGCCCAGAAACAGGCAGAGGTGTATCAGCGAATCAGGCACCGGAACCGTGAGGCCGAACATGGTCGCGTTGTCGGAGGTGGTGCGGGCCCATTCCTTCTGCAACGCCGGCGTCAGCACGATGAGCCCGAGGGTCACATAAATGGCGGCAGTGAGCGCTGCGACCATCATGATCTGAGCAAGTTGCGACGCGGCCAGCACAAAGACCACGTTGATGCGCTCGATCCGGCTCAGCGGCGGGCTATTTGGCGGATCCGGCATCGTCTCGAATGGCGTGTTATCCAAGGATTCGCTGTCTTTGAGCGCAACCCCGGGTGCTCGCAGCATCGGCCTGACCCGCTCTGATGTGGCGGATATCACGAAGGATGCCGCGATGGCGACCAGAAAGAAGATCGCCAACGCCAGACGGTCCCCGCTGATCGTCGCGGCCATGATCCAGACGTTGCCGTTGAAGAACACCAAAGTGGTGAGCAGAACCACCGGCAGGGCCCGGACGGCAAGGCCGCCGATCGTCGTGAGGTGCGACAGCGTCATGCGCACCGACCAGCCGACCACCGACCCGACGCCACAGCCGGTCAGGACCATCATGATCACCGCGGCCCCGGCAGCGTCCGAAAGGTGCGACGGGCCGGATTGGACAATGATGACGATGCCCACGACGATTATCGCCACCGTCGCTGCCAACGCGCGAGTGCGGCCGTTCGATATTCGGGACACCAGCCAGCCGACAGCTGTCATGGCTACCGGTGCGAGAGCGATGAGCACCAGGAGAAACCATTCCCGAGGTGAGGGTCTGCCTTCGATGACGACATCCTTGCCATCGGTGACTAAGAGGACGGGCAACGTCCAGCAGTGCAGCGTTGCATACGCCGCCAAGACGGGAGCCGACCGCGACCAGAGCCGTCGCCACCGCCCTCGCATCGTCAACACCGACGGCAGACCTCGTTGCAAGAACCAGCTTTCTGCCTCGTCGGTCGCCGACCCTCGGCGTGCCAGCGAGCGGAGAAAAGGGCTCATGCCGGGCCACACTAGCGCCGGCCGGTTTGCTGCGCTGAGCTGGCAGTGGAGATCGGCATTTATCCTGATCCTGTCCGCGTGGGGCGCGGTTCCCGCTGGCGTTTGGACTGAACCCGCTCTCGGAATGCATACAATTATGAACTGCCCCAACCTATTTGATGAAATAGCCCCGTAATGGCAGTTTTGGCCAGCGCGCTACTCGGATAGCCGCTAAGGTCACGCGATTCGGACGTGAAGCGTCGGCCGCCCCCGGGGTTCGGGAGCTCGTCGCGTGCGCGCCCTCTGTCGCTGATAGCTGGTCAAAAAGTCCACCGTCCCCACTACGGGCTGATGTGGCGAGGTTTCGGCCCACCCGCCTCGTCAGCGGCCCGCGACGGCGCTGCATCGTCGGCGGGCTTCACCTGATGGCCCGCCTCCTCAGCGGCCCGCGACGGCGCTGCATCGTCGGCGGGCCTAGGCTCAAGGCATGCAACGGATTATCGGGACGGAGGTCGAGTACGGGATCTCCTCGCCGTCGGACCCGACCGCCAACCCGATCCTCACTTCGACACAGGCGGTCTTGGCCTATGCCGCCGCCGCCGGTATCCAACGGGCCAAGCGGACCCGCTGGGATTACGAGGTCGAGTCGCCGCTGCGCGACGCCCGCGGGTTCGACCTGAGTCGGTCCGCTGGCCCGCCGCCGGTGGTCGACGCCGACGAGGTCGGAGCCGCCAACATGATCCTGACAAACGGCGCGCGACTCTATGTCGATCACGCCCACCCGGAGTATTCGGCACCCGAATGCACCGACCCGCTGGACGCGGTGATCTGGGACAAGGCCGGTGAGCGCGTGATGGAGGCCGCCGCTCGGCACGTCGCCAGCGTGCCCGGAGCCGTGAAACTGCAGCTTTACAAGAACAACGTCGACGGCAAAGGCGCGTCCTACGGGTCGCACGAGAACTACTTGATGTCGCGGCAGACCCCGTTCTCGGCCATCATCGCCGGGCTCACCCCGTTCCTGGTGTCGCGGCAGGTGGTGACCGGTTCCGGGCGGGTCGGCATCGGGGCCTCCGGTGACGAGGCTGGCTTCCAACTGTCGCAGCGTTCCGACTACATCGAGGTCGAGGTCGGCCTCGAGACCACCCTCAAGCGCGGCATCATCAACACCCGCGACGAACCGCACGCCGACGCGGACCGGTACCGCCGGCTCCACGTCATCATCGGCGACGCCAACCTGGCCGAGACCTCGACATATTTGAAGCTGGGCAGCACGGCGTTGGTCCTGGATCTGATCGAAGAAGGCATCGATCTGAGTGACCTGACCCTGGCCCGACCGGTGCACGCGGTCCACGCGATCAGCCGGGACCCGTCCTTACGCCAGACGGTGGCACTGTCCGACGGCCGGGAACTGACCGGGCTTGCGTTGCAACGGATCTACCTCGACCGGGTGGCAAAGTTAGTCGACAGCCGCGACCCTGATCCCCGCGCCGCCAAGGTCGTCGAAACCTGGGCGCATGTGCTCGACCTACTCGAACGCGACCCGATGGACTGTGCCGAACTGCTGGACTGGCCGGCCAAGCTGCGCCTGCTCGAAGGGTTCCGGCAGCGTGAGAATTTGACCTGGTCGGCGCCCCGCTTGCATCTCGTCGACTTGCAGTACTCCGATGTGCGGCTGGACAAGGGTCTGTACAACCGCCTGGTGGCACGCGGATCGATGAAGCGTCTGGTCACCGAACACCAGGTTCTTGAAGCGGTCGACAATCCGCCGACAGACACGCGTGCGTACTTCCGCGGCGAATGTCTACGCCGGTTCGGGGCGGATATCGCGGCAGCGAGTTGGGACTCGGTGATCTTCGACCTCGGTGGCGACTCGCTGGTTAGGATCCCGACGCTGGAGCCCCTTCGTGGCAGCAAGGCGCACGTCGGCGCACTGCTCGATTCGGTGGACAGCGCGGTTGAACTGGTAGAACAACTCACTAGCTAGACCTGTTAGACCGACGAAACGTCGATGCTGACCGGTAGGGTAGAGAAAAGCCAACGGGCGAATGGACACCCGCCCGCGGCTCATGACAAAGCAGGAGGCGGCGATGGCGCAGGAGCAGACCAAACGCGGCGGTGGTGGTGGAGATGACGACGACCTCTCCGGCAGCAGCGCCGCAGGCCAGGAGCGTCGCGAGAAGCTGGCCGAGGACACTGACGATCTGCTCGATGAGATTGACGACGTCCTTGAGGAAAACGCCGAGGACTTCGTGCGTGCATATGTTCAAAAGGGCGGACAGTGACCTGGCCGTTGCCTGATCGCTTGTCCACCAACCCAGCATCACCTAAATTCCCAGCAGTAGACCTGTCGTCATTCGCTGACTTCCTGCGCCGCCAGGCGCCGGATCTGCTTCCCGCAAGCGTCAGCGGCGGAATATCCGGTGACCAATTGCCACACGGCACGACCATCGTTGCGCTGAAGTACCCCGGCGGCGTCCTCATCGCCGGAGACCGGCGCTCGACGCAGGGAAACATGATCGCCGGGCGCGATGTGCGCAAGGTCTACATCACCGACGACTACACCGCTACCGGCATCGCCGGCACCGCGGCGATCGCAGTGGAGTTCGCTCGTTTGTACGCCGTCGAACTCGAGCACTACGAGAAGCTCGAAGGCGTGCCGCTGACATTTGCCGGCAAGGTCAACCGGCTGGCGATCATGGTGCGCGGCAACCTGCCCGCCGCGATGCAGGGGCTGGTGGCCCTGCCGTTGCTGGTCGGTTACGACGTCCATACCGCCGATCCCGAATCGGCGGGCCGCATCGTGTCCTTCGATGCCGCCGGCGGCTGGAACATCGAGGAAGAGGGCTACCAGTCGGTGGGCTCCGGGTCGATCTTCGCCAAGTCGTCGATCAAGAAGCTGTACTCCCAAGTCGCCGACGCCGATTCGGCGCTGCGGGTAGCCGTGGAGGCGCTTTACGACGCCGCTGACGACGATTCTGCAACCGGGGGACCGGATCTGGTCCGCGGTATCTACCCCACCGCGGTCACCATCGACGCCGACGGGGCGATAGACATACCGGAGCGGCGCATCGCTGAACTGGCGCGGGAGGTCATCCAAACCCGTTCTCGTGCTGACACTTTCGGCCCTGATGGCGGTGAAAAGTGAGCTTCCCGTATTTCATCTCGCCCGAGCAGGCAATGCGCGAGCGCAGCGAGCTCGCTCGCAAGGGCATTGCTCGTGGTCGCAGCGTGGTCGCGCTGGCGTATGCCGGCGGCGTGCTGTTCGTCGCGGAGAACCCGTCGCGGTCGCTGCAGAAGATCAGCGAGCTCTACGACCGGGTGGGATTCGCCGCGGCCGGCAAGTTCAACGAATTCGACAACCTGCGTCGCGGCGGGATCCAATTCGCCGACACCCGCGGTTACGCCTACGACCGCCGGGATGTCACCGGCCGGCAGCTGGCCAACGTCTACGCGCAAACGCTGGGCAGCATCTTCACCGAGCAGGCCAAACCCTACGAGGTCGAATTGTGTGTGGCCGAGGTTGCGCACTACGGCGAGACGAAACCGCCTGAGCTCTACCGGATCACCTACGACGGGTCGATCGCCGACGAGCCGCATTTCGTGGTGATGGGCGGCACCACCGAACCAATCACCAACGCGCTCAAGGAGTCCTACACCGAGAACGCCGACCTGCCCGATGCGTTGAAGATCGCGGTCGAGGCGTTGCGCGCCAACAACAGCGACAACTCCAGTAACGGCCAGTCGAGCCTCGAGGTGGCCAGCCTGGAGGCGGCGATTCTGGACGTCAGCCGGCCGCGGCGCGCATTTCGCCGGCTCAACCGTTCCGCGTTGGAATCGCTGCTGCAGGATCCGGATTCAGACGACTCCGAGGACCCGGAAACTCCAAAAGAACCCGAAGTCCCAGAATCCAACGGCGACTCCTCCAACTGAGAAGCTCAACGCTCAACTACGTTCGCCAGATTTACTGGACGCTGATCGCCAATAGGGCGATATCGTCGTCCGGCTCCAGTTTTGGTATCAAGTTGACGAGTTCCTCGACGAGGCCTGTCGCGCCCAGGCTGGCGCGTTCGGCGGCGTAGGCAGCCAGGCTGTCCTGGTCAAAAGCGTTAGCGCCGCGGCGGGCTTCAACGATCCCGTCGGTGTAGAAAAGCAGGGTCTGGCCTGGCCGCAGGTGTAGTTCGCATGCGTCGAAGACGGCACTGTTGAGCATGCCAACGAGCATGCCTCCGCTGGAGCGGACTTCGGTTGCTGTCCCGCTAGCCGGGTCGAGCAGCAACGCCGGCGGATGACCACCGGTGGCCATGGTGACCTCAAAGCCCTGGCCGTCGTTGCGTGCCTGCAGGGTGCCAAAAAGGACCGTGCAGAAACGGCGAGGGTCCAGCTCACGCAATAGCACCGAATTGAGTTCGTCGAGGCCATCGGTGGGGTCGCGGTAATGCAGCGCGGCAGACCTCAAGGTGTACCGAATCAGCGATGTCGCCACAGCGGCATCGACACCGTGGCCCTCTACGTCACCCACAAAGAACGCCCACCGGTTGTCGGCCAGTGGGAAAAGGTCGTAGAAGTCCCCGCCAACGCGTCGCGGTGATGCCGGATGATAGTGAGAGGCCAGCAACAATCCCTCGATTTTGGGCAGCGCCGGTGGAAGCAAGGTCTGCTGGAGAACCGCCGCATATTCCTCGGTCAGGTCTCGGTCGTACTCAGCGATAGTGCGATCTCGTACTGCACTATCCCGGTCGAGCCTCGCATTGTCGCGGTCGCGTCGCGCTACGTCGCGGGCCCGCCACGCACCGTCACGGGCAAACACCGCCTTGTCACGCAGCCCTCGCTCTACGCCGACGGCATCAAGCGAGGACAGCCGCAACTCGAGCTGTTCCATCACGATCGCTGCGAGATCCTCGAGAACGGACAGCTGTTCGGGGGTAGCGCTGCGCATCTCAGTGTCCATCACTGCGACAGTGCCCAACGGATGCCCGTCGGAGGTCACGATGGGTGCGCACGCGTAAAACCGAATCTTGTTCTCGTGTGCGAACCGGTTACCAGGGTCAATCAGTGCGTCCTGCACCACATGAGGGGCTCCACTCGAGATGGCTGGTGCGCACAAGCCCTCGTCCCGGGCGATCTGTTGAGCTGCCTTTGTCCCGTGGGCGGCCAGAAACCAGATGTGGTCGTCACCGACAATCGACACCGTTGCCATCGGCGCACCGAAAAACCGGGCAGTCAAGCCAGCCACCCGGTTAAACACCTGATCCGGTGGCACGTCTAGCACACGGTAGCGCTGGACCGCTCGCACGCGAGCCGCATCAGTGTCACTGCCCACAAACAATTGATCAGAAATGTTCGCTTACATTCCACGCAGAGAATTCGTGTCGAGATGCCCCGATGGCCCGAAGGGGACACAGGTACTATATCCAATTTCATTGACAACCGCGTTGACTGCTGGCGCCGCCAGCGTCGCCGACGATCTGGCTTGCGGCTGCGATGTCGGCACGGCCAACCGGATTACCGCCAGATGCTTGGCACCATCGGGCCGGCGCCGAATTCATCGCCCGTCAACCTATTCGGCACTACGGTATTCGGGGTTCGGGAGCTGCGGACAACCGGATTCAGCTAACGCGGTTGGTATCTAATGGCGCGGCTGTTCACCGTCGCCGTCCGGCAACCAGTACCCTCGATTAGGTGCAGCGACGAATCATGGGCATCGAGACCGAGTTCGGTGTCACCTGCACCTTTCACGGGCATCGTCGCCTGTCCCCGGACGAGGTAGCCCGTTACCTGTTCCGGCGGGTGGTGTCGTGGGGTCGCAGCTCTAACGTTTTCTTGCGCAACGGCGCACGCCTCTACCTGGACGTGGGTAGCCATCCCGAATACGCGACTGCCGAATGCGACAGCTTGGTGCAGCTGGTCACCCATGACCGAGCCGGTGAATGGGTGCTGGAAGACCTGCTGGTCGACGCAGAGCAGCGGCTCGCTGATGAAGGCATCGGCGGCGACATCTACCTGTTCAAGAACAACACCGACTCGGCAGGCAACTCCTACGGCTGCCACGAGAACTACTTGATCGTGCGGGCCGGCGAGTTCTCCCGAATCTCCGATGTGCTGCTGCCCTTCCTGGTCACCCGCCAGCTGATCTGCGGAGCCGGCAAGGTATTGCAGACGCCCAAGGCCGCCACGTTCTGTCTGTCGCAGCGCGCCGAGCACATCTGGGAGGGCGTCTCTTCGGCCACCACCCGCAGCCGGCCGATCATCAACACCCGCGACGAGCCACACGCCGACGCCGAAAAATACCGGCGGCTGCACGTCATCGTCGGCGACTCCAACATGTGCGAGACCACCACCATGCTCAAGGTGGGCACCGCGGCGCTGGTCCTGGAGATGATCGAAGCCGGCGTCGCCTTCCGGGACTTCTCGCTGGACAACCCCATTCGCGCCATCCGCGAAGTCAGTCACGACACCACCGGCCGGCGGCCGGTCCGGCTTGCCGGCGGGCGTCAGGCCAGCGCACTGGACATCCAGCGGGAGTACTACAGCCGCGCCGTGGAACATCTGCAGACCCGCGAGCCGAACGCTCAGATCGAGCAGGTGATCGACCTCTGGGGCCGTCAGCTCGACGCGGTCGAGAGCCAGGATTTCGCCAAGGTGGACACCGAGATCGACTGGGTGATCAAGCGCAAGTTGTTCCAGCGCTACCAGGATCGCTACAACATGGAGCTGTCCGACGCCAAGATCGCCCAGCTGGATCTGGCTTACCACGACATCAAGCGCGGTCGCGGTGTCTTCGATCTGCTGCAACGCAAGGGCCTGGCCACTCGGGTGACCACCGATGAGGAAATCGCCGAGGCCGTCGATAACCCGCCGCAGACCACCCGCGCCAGGCTGCGTGGTGAGTTCATCAGCGCCGCGCAGGCCGCCGGGCGTGACTTCACCGTCGACTGGGTGCACCTCAAGCTCAACGACCAGGCACAGCGGACCGTCCTGTGCAAGGACCCGTTCCGGGCCGTCGACGAGCGGGTCAAACGGCTGATCGCCAGCATGTAGGCAGCCAGCCCGTCGAGAGTAATCTCCGTGGGCAGATAACGGTTCCTCGCCGAGCTGGCCGCCGTACGTGTGTTAGTTACTGTTGCTTGCTTGCGCCATGAGTTGGTTCTCGATAGCGGTGGTGGCGCCTACCCGGTCCTTATTGTTTTGCTCGTAGCGCAACAGGGCGGTAAGAGCAGCCGAGTCGGTAATTTTCTGCACCTTGGCTTCAACCTCGTTGACGGTGAGGTCGTCATAATTCTTGACCGGCAGTTCGTCCTCGTTGAGGCCGCCGGTCACAGCGCGAGTGCGATGCAAGGTGGTGGCGGTGGTGCCTGCACCTTTTCTGGTGGCAATCTGCTCGGCCTTATCGAGGCCAGCATCGCGCCCCGCGGTAACGGAGTCGGCGGTGGCTTCGGTGACAGTTTCGACGCGTGACCGGGTGCGAGCAAGAGCCTCGGCCGCTTCGTCAATCCGCGCCGCAGCCCAGCGTGCGGGATACGAGGCAACCTTGCTGAGTCGGCCCACTGCCATCTGCACGGGGGTCGGCCGCACCGCGGTGGGCTCGCCCGCTGCCTCTTGGGCGAGCACCGAATTGATCCATTCGACGGTTTCTTGATGCGCCTCCTGCAGGCGCTGGGCAAGCTGTCGGGTGGCTGCGTGATCGGCCGCGTCGGCAAGTTCCCCGAGATAGCGTGCCCGGTCGAGTAATTGGTGCTCCAGGGCAAGGTCACTGAACAACGCGCCAGCCAGCGGTTGCGCTTGTTCGACGACGGTCTTGGCCAGGGTGGTAGCCCGGCCCAGTGCGGGAGTGATTACGTCGGGAACGCCGCCGAGGTCACGCAGCGCCGCCGCGATCAGCTTTGATCGTTCTTGCGCATTCTCCGCGTTCGTTAGGAGTTCTTCGCGCACACTGTCGTCGCGGGCCTGCACCACCCGCGTTGTCGCTATCTGCGCCTCGGTATTGGTGAGGTTATGCAGTGCGAAGTTGGCCTATGAGCTTTTCGGTATTGCTTTGGGTCACGCTGTTTTCCTTAAATTTTGGGGCTGGGACGCTGCGAATCATGTTCTTGGAGCTGAGTTCAGGCGTTTGCCAGAAAGAAAGGCCTGCCGCCGTAGTCGGCGGCAGGCCAGGCCGCATCCTCCGCGGCATTCTTGACTTTGTCTGTGATTCCCATGGGTTTGTCCCTTCGGTGACGATCAGCCGCAAACTGCGGATGGCCGTGTTATTCCGCGACGCGCAGACTGCACGTATCAGATTGGATGTTGTTGTGCTGACTTTGATTACGCGTCGTGACGGTGGCGGCTACCGCACTTGGCCAGGCCGCGGCTAACCATGTAGCCGATGCTGAGCAGCACGACGTAGAACCATGCCCGGTCGGCCAAGAATTAGTCGGCATGTCCATCGGTCGCTTTGACCAAGTACGACGCGAGAAGCACGCCGACGACCGTGAGAATGTACACCGCGAACTCGGACGTCTTGAACGATGCTTTGGTCTCGATTCCGCGTTGGGTTCGCACTCGCGTGTCTGTGTTATCGGCGGTGTAGGCGGTCGGCGTCTCGGCGCGGTGCCCGATGGGCGCGTTACTGATTGTCATCTTGTTCCTTAGTCTGTTAGGCCTGCATGGCGGCCACGCGATCTGATTGGGCGCGCGACGAAGACGGTAATCTCACGAAAGATGTTGGTAAGGAACTATTTCCACACCGATGTCAGATCCGTTGTGTGAACAAGAACCTCGTCGGAGGCGTGGTGGCACACGAACTAGCCACCTAAATTAGGCTGTCCTGTTGAATGTCCGGTGTAAGCAGAGGGCTCGCGGCTCATGATTTGACCGCTCCGAACTAGTTGAAAACCAACAAGACCAACGTTACGCACTAGTGGGATATTTAGCCACTCGTGAGGATGAACCGTGCTTTGCAATCGCGAGGGTGGTGGGCCTCGCGCAATCGGATAGGGCTGCGGCGATTGGGATTTCGAAAATGGGGTACATGCGCTCGGACGTCGACGCCATGGGATTCGCCACTGCGCATTTGATTACCGTGGCCCTGCCCTTGCGGATAGCGGTGCGGCAATGTAAACGACTGCGCCACCGGCACTTCCGGGTGCTCGCGTAAAAGCCCTGCGATCTGACCTCCGAGATTCCGTCCCGCTACTAGGCTCGGGCGCAGCCTACCGATTCTTCGACCAGACGATCGGCGGCGACGTTCAATTTGGTGTTCATCGAATTGCTGATACTGACCAGGTGGCCCAAGGCCTGCTGGGCGCTGGCCCCGGACCGATCGCGAATGATCCCGATCGCCTGGTTGATGAGCGATCGGTAGGCCAACTTGCGCTGCAGCAGATCGGCCCCATGCTGGGCTTCTAGTAATGTCCGCGCGTTATGGATTGACACCGCCGCGGGTCCCGCGAACTCTGCGCCCATGACCACGGCGGGCTCGCCGTACGCATCGGAGCCGGATGCGTACGTATTGATGGCGCCGATCACCTGATCGCCAAGCATCAGCGGCAGGGATAGCGCCGACTGCACGCTCATACGGGCAACCGCGGGGCCGAATCGTGGCCAACGGGCGTCGTTGCCGATTGCGCCACTGATACACGGTCGCCCTGTGCGCATAGCGGTAATGGATGGCCCTTCGTCGTAGACCTCGTACTGAATGGTGTCAACGGCACGGACGAAGTCCGTGGTCGCCGCCCAAACCCGGATACGCGCCTCGGGCCGGTGAGCCAGGGTCACTCCTGCAGCAACAGCGCCCGGAATTGCTTGCGCCGCGAACTCGGCGACCTTGGTAAGTAGCTCGTCTAGGGTCAGCGAAGCCCCCACTATCCCGGCCAACCCGGTCAGCGCGGTTTGCAAAGCGGTGTCGGCGGCGGCATGAGCGCGGGTGAGGGCTGGATTGAGCGGCAGCGCGCGCGCATATTGGCGAACGTACCCAGTCACGACACCCCCCTGTCGTTTCACCGATTGCCGACGATCGCGTAGGGCGTCCAGCATCTCGATGATCGAGGGGATTGCCTGCAACCTGGACACTCAAACCCGGTGACGCGGGGCCACGCAGCGTCGAATTCGCCTCACGCCACCCCTAAGCTCCTAGGGGTGGCGACCTCAAAAGTCGAACGACTGGTCAACCTGGTCATCGCCCTGCTGTCCACCCGCGGGTACATCACTGCCGAAAAAATCAGAGCCAACGTGGCGGGTTACGCCGACAGTCCGTCCGCTGAGGCGTTCTCCCGGATGTTCGAACGGGACAAGAACGAACTGCGCGACCTGGGCATCCCCCTCGAAGTCGGCAAGGTGTCCAACCTGAATCCCACCGAGGGCTACCGCATCAACCGCGACGCGTACGCGCTGCCACCCGTCGAGCTCACCCAGGAAGAGGC
>JAVROG010000100.1:0-12177 GCA_032162865.1 Mycobacterium sp.
CGTCGGCGTCGACGCGCAACGCCACCGAGTCAGCACGGCCGAGGTAGCGCCCGGAGATCGCACAGGGCACGCCGGCGAAGGCGTCGGGCAACCGGTTCGGCGTGACACTGCCGTCGATGATCTCGACACCCTCGGCGCTCACCCGGATGCCGGTCAATGCCGGACGTCCGATGGTCCGGGCCAGCCGGGCCATCGCTTCGTCCAGGCGCTCCTCGGATTCGACCAGTTCCGATCGGCCGCTGCCCAGCTGCGCGAGTCGATCGAGGAATCCGGCATTGACGGCGCGGTCGATGCCCACGCAGTAGATCCGCGTTCGCCCGACCACCGGCGCCAGCGCCCGCAGCAGGTGGTCCTCGCCGGTGACCTGGCCATCGGTCACCAGGACCACGCTGACCTGCCGGTCTTCCCCGGAGCCTGCGACGATATCCAATGCCCGCTGGAGGGGTTCGGCCATCGCGGTACCACCGCGACTTTCCAGCGAGCCCAGCCACGACGCCGCCGCGAACCGGTTCCGGTCACTGCCGGAGACCAATCCCCCGGGATTTCCCGTCAGCTGGGTAGGCGTCTCGACCCGGTCGTCAAAAGCCAGCACGCAGAACCGGTCGGCGGTGTCGAGCATGTCCACGATTCGGCCCGCGGCGCGTCGTGCGGCGATCATCTTCCAGCCGTTCATCGAACCCGAGCGATCCAGCACGACCACGACATCGCGCGGGGCGCTGGACGTCTCGCTGGGCGGCACCAGCGTCACCGACCAGGTGCCTTGATCACCATCGGCGTCCGGGACCAGCAGCGCCGACGACGACAGCTCGCTGCGGTCGATGCGGAAGCGCAACACGAAGTCCCGGTCGGCGCGCGCGCCCGGCTCCACCTGCAACCTGGTCAGCCCCTCAGCGTCGGCGACCGCCGTGGGCAGGCTGGATCGCAGATCGGATACCGCCAGTCCGGCGGCATCGAGACTCAATGAGATCTGCAGGTCGGGACGCTCGTCGTCCTCGACGAGGCGCGGCGGGGCCACCCGCGACGCGTCGGGCACGGCATCGGTGTCTGCAGTCTGACCGGCCCCGGTCTGATCACCGGACAATGCCCTTCCGGCCGTGTAGCGGGGCGCGACCACCAGCGGGAATCGGAACGTGGCCTCCCCGTCCTCGAACGCCAACGGACCGGTCAGCCGCATCTCGATGGTCGCCTCCTCGCCCGGTCCCAGATTGCCCACCCGCACCGAGAACACGTCGGAACGGTCCTCCTCGACGATCGCGGCCCGCTGCCCAGAAAGCAGCGCCTGCTCGTAGTCGGCTCGGGCCTCCCCGCGTTCCTTGAGGACGCCGATCACGTGTCGTCCCGCCAGATCGGCGGCGAAGTCGGTCACGCCCGCCCGGTTCGGCAACGGGAAGACATACGTGGCCTCGATGGTGGTGTCACCGGCGTTGACGAATCGCTGCCGCACGGTGGAAGTGGCGGTCATGCCGACGATCACGGTGTCGACGCTGAGCGCCTTGAGCGGCAGGGTGCGTCCATCCGCGGTGCTCAGCTCGCCGCACGTCGGCCTGCTCCGCCGGACTGGCTGTACGGGGTCGATGGACAAAAGGGGCAACAACTGAGCACTCATTACGAGTCCTTTCCTGAGGTGGCGGCACCGTCGGGGAGGACGGCGAGGAGGTCCAGCAGGGGCCCTGCGGCGCGCCGCAGGGCGTCGAGGGCAGGCAACGGCCCGTCGACCAACAATGTGACAGTGTCGGAAAGGCGGACGGCCTGCAGGCAGGCAACGGTCGGGGCGGCGGCGACGGGCACGTCGGCAACCTGGTCGGGGACCGTCCGCCAGAACGGACCGGCCGCGCGGGCGGGTTCGGGTGCCGGCTCCGGATCGCCCAGGCCGGCCGGCATTGCTGCGTCCGGGATCGCGGCCAACGACTCCACCTCGGCCGCAGACATCGCGTCCAGGCGCTCGGCGATCTCCTCCAGCGACAGGCCCTGGCCCTGTAACCGCTTGATGGCGACCAGTCGAACCAGGTGGGTCCGTCCATACATCAGGGCACGGCCCCGGTTTCCCGGACGGGGTAACAGACCGCGCGCGGTGTAGTAGCGCACCATCCGCTCGGCGGGGATGGACTTGGCCTGACGGTTTTCCGGCACGGCACCAGACGCCTGCACGGCGTTGGCGGCCGCGGCGGCGAATTCGGCAAGCGTCAGAAGCTCCATCACATTTGACAGTGTCATATAGATTTCTGACACTGTCAAATGATCACGGCCCCCAGCCCCCGCGCGGCGACCTGCGATCCCGCCGCCGATCACCTAATCTGCTCATCGATGCTCTTTACACGGACCTGTTCACGCGCAGTATCGTGCCTGGCCGCAGCCGTTTTCGCGGTCGCCGGGTCAGGCGCGCTGGCGCTTCCGATCGCCTCACCAACCGCTCACGCCGAGCCCAGCGCCGAGGCGAATGCCGGCGCCGCAGATTGCCGATACCGGATCAACACCCCACCCGCGGTGGACTCGTCGGAGGTCCCGCGGGCCGGTGAGCCGCCACTGCCGCTGGCGTTGCCGCCAACCCCGATCGGGGGCAACGCGCTGGGTGGTTGCGGCATCGTCGCGGCCCCCAATACTGCCCCGGTGCCCGAAGACATCTCCGCCGAAGCCTGGCTGGTCGCAGATCTGGACAGCGGCGCCGTCATCGCCGCCCGGGACCCGCACGGCCGGCATCGGCCCGCGAGCATCATCAAAGTGCTGGTCGCAATGGCTTCCATCAACGCGTTCAACCAGAACAAGACGGTCCCAGGAACCGATGACGACGCTGCCGCCGAGGGCACCAAGGTCGGCGTGGACGCCGATGGCACCTACACCATCAACCAGTTGCTGCACGGCCTGCTGATGCATTCGGGCAACGACGCCGCACATGCGCTGGCCGGGCAGCTCGGCGGTATGCAGGCCGCGCTGGAGAAGCTGAATGTGCTGGCCGCCAAACTGGGTGGACTGGACACCCGGGTGGCGACACCGTCCGGACTCGACGGACCCGGCATGAGCACCTCGGCCTACGACATGGGGCTGTTCTACCGGTACGCCTGGCACAGCCCCGTCTTCGCCGACATCGTCGCCACCAGAACCTTCGACTTCCCCGGCCACGGCGACCATCCCGGCTACGAGCTGGAAAACGACAATCAGCTGCTCTATCACTACCCGGGCGCGATGGGCGGCAAGACCGGCTACACCGACGACGCCGGCCAGACCTTCGTGGGTGCGGCCAACCATAACGGCCGCCGGCTGATGGCGGTGCTGCTGCACGGAACCCGGCAACCGATCGCTCCCTGGGAGCAGGCGGCGCACCTGTTGGATTACGGGTTCAGCACCCCGCCGGGCACCCAGGTGGGTTCGCTGGTCGAACCCGATCCCACACTGGTGACCACCAAGCCCAACCCCGCCAGCCGCGCGCCCGACAACAGCCAGGCCGCGGGCCTGATGTCATCGGCGGACTCCCTGCCGATCCGGGTCGGGGTCGGTGTCATCGGCGCCGTCATCGTGTTGGGCTTGATCCTGGTGGCACGGTCGATGAACCGCAGGCCCCAGCACTAGGACAGCACTAGGTTGGTTGACCGCCCCACCCCGCTATGGCAGCGTTCTCGAGATGACTGCCCTGTATGAGGACGCCGGCCTCACGCTGGATGAGGACGGAATCACCATCCACCGCTACTACTTCCCGTTTGCCAACTCAAAGCGGGTCGCCTACAGCGACATCCAGGGCATCAAGAGCGAACAGATGACCTGGAACTCCGGGAAGGGTCGAATCTGGGGCGCGGGCGATCCGCGCTACTGGTTCCCGCTGGACGTTCGGCGGGGGCGCAAGAGCACCCTGCTTGTTCTCAACGTGGGTCGCCGGGTGCGGCCCTGCATTACTCCTGAGGACCCGGCAAAGGTCATCGAGTTACTGAAAGCCAAGGTAACGGCCTGACCGGTAAGGGTTTGCTGGTCGGGCTCACCGCGGCCAGCGTCGGAATCATCTACGGGTACGACCTCTCCAGCATTGCGGGTGCGCTGCTCTTCATCTCCAAGCAGTTCGACCTCAACACCCGCCAACAGGAGCTGGTGACCACCATGGTGGTGATCGGCCAGATCGGCGGGGCGCTGGGCGGCGGCGTACTCGCCAACGCCATCGGGCGAAAGAAGTCGATGGTGCTGATCGTCCTCGGCTATGCGCTGTTCGCGCTGCTGGGCGCGGCGGCCGTCTCGGTGCCGATGCTGCTGGTGGCTCGGCTGCTGCTCGGTGTCACCATCGGGGTGTCGGTGGTGGTGGTCCCGGTTTATGTCGCCGAATCGGCACCGGCCGCGGTGCGCGGCTCGCTGTTGGCCGCCTATCAGCTGGCCACGGTCAGCGGCCTCATCCTGGGCTATGTGGCCGGCTATCTACTGGCCGGGACACAGAGTTGGCGCTGGATGCTGGGCCTAGCCGCCGTGCCGGCCCTGCTACTGCTGCCGCTACTGATGCGCATGCCTGACACGGCCCGGTGGTATCTGCTCAAGGGCCGTGTCGACGACGCGCGCCGAGCGCTGCTGCGCGTCGAACCGGAGGCCACCGTCGAGGCGGAACTGGCCGAGATCGCCAGCGCGGTAAGCGAAGATCTGGACGGTCCCGGCGGCGGCATCAAAGAGATGCTGCGCCCGCCGTATCTGCGCGCCACCCTGTTCGTCGTGGCGCTCGGCTTCCTCATCCAGATCACCGGGATCAACGCGATCATCTACTACAGCCCACGGCTATTCGCGGCCATGGGTTTCGAGGGCAACTTCGCGCTGCTGGCACTGCCGGCGCTGGTGCAGGTCGCCGGTTTGGCGGCGGTGTGTGCGGCCCTGTTTTTGGTCGACCGGGTGGGTCGGCGGCCAATCCTGTTGTCCGGCATTGCGATGATGATCGTCGCCGACGCGGTGCTGATCGCCGTGTTCGCCAGGGATGCCAACGCCTCCGGCGCGCTGATTTTCGGCTTCGGCGGTGTGTTGCTGTTCATCATCGGGTTCAGCTTCGGGTTCGGGTCGCTGGTATGGGTGTTCGCCGGCGAGAGCTTTCCGTCCCACCTGCGGTCGGTCGGGTCCAGCGTGATGCTCACCTCGAACCTGACGGCCAACGCGATCATCGCGGCCTTCTTTCTCACCATGCTGCATCTGCTCGGCGGCGCAGGCGTTTTCGCAGCCTTCGGGATCCTCGCAGTGGTCGCATTCGCGGTGGTGTACCGGTACGCGCCCGAGACCAAAGGCCGCCAACTCGAAGACATCCGACACTTCTGGGAGAACGGCGGGCGCTGGCCGCCGGAGGGCCCAGAGAGCGCAAAGACCGGAAAAGCCCTGTGACGCTGATCCACGCCGGCACCGTCGTCATCGACGGCGAGGTCTGCCGGCCGGGCTGGGTGCAGACGGCGAAACGACGCATCGTTGCCTGCGGCGCCGGCGCGCCACCCGCGCCCACCGACATCGATCTGCCCAATTCCGTTGTCGTGCCCGGATTTGTCGACATGCATGTGCACGGTGGCGGTGGCGCCTCGTTCACATCCTGCGCCGACGGGGAGGTCGACCGAGCCGTCACGTTTCACCAACGGCACGGCACCACCACCATGCTGGCCAGTTTGGTCACCGCTGGAACTGCGGAATTGCTTTCCGCGGTCGGCGTTCTCGCCGAGGCAACCCGACGCGGCGCCGTGGCGGGCATCCACTTGGAGGGGCCCTGGCTGAGCGTGGCACGCTGCGGTGCACATGACCACACCCAGATCCGACCACCGGAATCCGGCGAGATCGATGCTCTCCTGGGCGCCGCCGCAGGCACCATCCGCATGGTCACCCTGGCGCCCGAACTGCCGGGCAGCGATGGCACGATCGGACGTTTTCTGGACGCGAATATCGTTGTCGCCGTGGGACATACGGATGCCACATACGAGCAGACCCGGCACGCCGTCGCGTTGGGCGCCACCGTGGGCACCCATCTGTTCAATGCGATGCCGCCGCTAAATCACCGGGAGCCCGGACCCGTGCTGGCCTTGCTTCAGGACCCGCGGGTGACCGTGGAACTCATCGCCGACGGTGTGCACGTGCACCCCGAACTGGTGGCGGCGGTGATCGCCGCGGTCGGCCCGGAACGGGTCGCCCTGGTGACCGACGCGACGAGCGCCGCCGGGTGCGGTGACGGCGAATTTCGGCTGGGTTCGCTGCCGATCGTCGTTGCCTCGGGCGTGGCGCGGGTGCGCGGCACGTCGACGATCGCCGGTAGCACCGCCACGATGGATCAACTCTTCCGGGCCGTGGCAAGTGGTGCGGGCCTGGCCGCCGCGGTGCAGACGACCTCGGCGACACCGGCCCGCACCCTCGGACTCGACGGGGTGGGCGCCATCCAGACCGGCTTCATCGCTAATATTGTTGTGCTGGATCATGATTGGCAAGTCACGGGAGTCATGGTGAACGGGCAGTGGCGGCTGGACCCGACGGGCGTCTGCTGATGGCGTGGCTCATTCTGGTGGTATCGGGAGTCCTCGAAGCGGTATGGGCGACCGCGCTGAGCAAATCGGATGGCTTCACCCGCCTGGTCCCCTCACTGATTTTTGCTGTCGCCCTGCTGTTCTCGATGAGCGGCCTCGCGATCGCAATGCGCAGCCTGCCGACGGGAACCAGCTACGCGGTGTGGGTGGGTATCGGGGCGGTGCTCACCGTCGGCTATGCGATGCTGACCGGCAACGAAACCGCCACGCCCGTCAAGCTGTTGCTGATCGCCGGGGCGTTGGGCTGCATCGTCGGACTCAAATTGGCCGGCTAACGATCCCGGTTCCGCCGTCGCGTCAGCCGGGAAAGTGTCAGCGCGCCAACAGCCCCCGCAGTCAGCGCGGCCAACGTCTGGCGCGCCCGCAGGCCTTCTTCCACCTGGATGCGCGGACTGATGATCGCGGGTGCGGGAGGCTCCACGTGCGTCTCGCGTTCGTCACTGGAGGAGGTCGCCGCCCAGGCGGTGGTGAACAGCAGCAGTGACCAGGTGACGAATGCGAACACCATCAACCCCAGCACCGGCCCGAACGTCGCGCCCGCCGGGCTCTGCAGCACCTTCTTCAGATAAATCGAACCCACTTGCTTGAACAACTCAAAACCGACGGCCGCCATGAATCCGGCTCGCATCGAGGTGACGAAGCCGGCAGGTTCACGCGGTAGCCGGGCGATCATCCAGGTGAACAGCAGCCAGGACACTAGCAGCGACACCAGCACCGAGACGCCGCGGAAGATCTCGTCGAAGATCGAAAAATCCGGTATGTGAAGCAATCTCAATATCGCGGCCATGGGTCCCGATTGGCCCAGAGCGCTCAACGCGATGGTCACCATGATCACCAGAAACGTCCCCAGCATGGCTACCAGATCCGACAACTTGGTGCGCACGTAACCCGCCGGATCGACCGGTTGCAACCACATCTCGCTCAACGCTTCCCGCAGGTGCCACATCCAGCCCAGGCCCGCCCACACCGCGGTCAACAACCCGATCACTCCGACCGAAGCACGCGCGTCGATCGCAGACGTCATCAAGTCAACCAGTTGCTGCCCCAGGTCGCCGGATACCGCCGATCTGATGCGATCGTCGATCGTCTTCAACAGCTCCGGCCGACGCGACAACGTATAACCGGCCACCGCGAAACCGACCATCAGCAAAGGAAATAACGCAAAGATCGTGTAGTACGTGAGCCCTGCCGCGAAGAAGGTGCCCTTCTGCTCGGCGAAGCGCTTATAGGCCTTGATCGCGTGGTCGAGCCAGCCGTAGCGGGCCCGCAGCCGCTCCAGGATCCCTGGCTTGGTGGCCTCAGTCATGAGGCGACCGCCGCGACGGGCGAGGCCTCGTGCTCGATGCGCGGTCTGTGTTCTGCGGTCGCGGCCCAGGCGGTGCTGAACAGCACCAGCAGCCAGGTGACGTAGGCGAAAACCAACAGACCCAGCACCGGTCCGAACGTGGCGCCCGCCACGCTGCCCAGCACCACCCGCAAGTACACCGACCCCAACAACTTGAACAACTCGAACCCGATGGCCGCGATCAAGCCGGCCCGCAGCGACGTGACCACGCCGACCGACTCCCGTGGCAGCCGAACGATCACCCAGCTGAACACCAGCCACGAAACCACGAACGAGATCACCACCGAAACGCCGCGCAAGAACCAGTGGAGCATCGAGTATTCCGGTATGCCAACCAATTTCAGCGCGGCTTCCATCGGTGCCTGGTGACCCAGTGCCGAGAGTGCCATGGTGGTCAGTATCACCGCGAACGTGCCTACCACGGCAGCCAGATCGGACACTATCGTGCGCACGAAACCCAGTGAATCGACCGGGTGCCCCCAGATCCTGCCCAGCGCCTCCCGGAGGCGATACATCCAGGTCTGCCCCATCCACGCCGCGAAGACCAGCCCGACGACACCAACGGAGGTGTGCGCTTTGATCGCCGAGTTCATCAAGTTGACCACCTGCTGCCCGAGCTCGGGCGCTACCCAGGACCGGGCGCGCTCGTCGATGGTGCTCACCAACTCCGGATGGCGTGACAACGCGAAGCCGCCCAGCGCGAAACCGAGCATCAGCAAAGGAAATAACGCGATGAGGGTGTAGTACGTGAGGCCCGCGGCGAAGAGGTTGCCGTTGCAATCTCTGAAGTGCAGGAACGCGCGCACGACATGGTCTAGCCAGTTATGGCGCGACCGCAGCCGAGCCAGGACCCCCGGCCCGGCCTGCTCGTCCATGGACCACCTATTCCCTTCGCGGAAGGAAACCTAACCGATCGTAGACCCGCTGTACGGTTTTGCTGGCGACCTCGTTGGCGCGCTGCGCACCCGACGCCAGGATCGATTCCAACTCGGCCAGATCGGCCGTCAATTCATCCACCCGGGCCTTGATCGGGGTGAGGTATTCCACGACGGCCTCGGCGGTGTCCTTCTTCAGGTCGCCGTAGCCGCGTCCGGCGTACTCGTCGACCAGGGCGTCGATACCGACCCCGGTGACCGCCGCCTGGATGCTCAGCAGGTTCGACACGCCGGCTTTGGCGCCCGGGTCGTAACGGATCTCGCGTTCGCTGTCGGTGACCGCAGAGCGAATCTTCTTGGCGGACTTCGCCGGATCGTCGAGCAGGCTGATCAGTCCGGCGTCGGTGCTGGCCGACTTGCTCATCTTCGATGTCGGGTCGGCCAGGTCGTAGATTTTGCCGGTGAACTTCGAAATGAGCACGTCGGGAACGACGAACGTGTCCGGGAAGCGGCTGTTGAACCGCTGCGCGACGTCGCGCGCCAGCTCGAGATGCTGGCGCTGGTCCTCCCCGATCGGCACCTGATCGGTGTCATAGGCCAGCACGTCGGCGACCTGCAACACCGGGTAGGTGAATAATCCGAGGGTGGTGGAATCGTTGCCCTGGCGCGTCGACTTGTCCTTGAACTGCGTCATCCGCGATGCCTGGCCGAAGCCGGTGAAGCAGCCCAGCACCCACCCCAGCTGCGTGTGCGCGGGTACGTGGCTCTGCACGAAAACGGTGCTGCGAGCAGGATCGATACCCAGCGCAATGTATTGGGCGGCAGTGAGCAGGGTGCGGCGCCGCAGCGCCTCGGGATCCTGCGGGACGGTGATCGCGTGTAGGTCCACCACACAGAAGAACGCGTCGTAGTCGTCCTGCAGCGGCACCCACTGCGCGACCGCGCCGAGTGCGTTGCCGAGATGTAGTGAGTCAGAAGTTGGCTGCACACCGGAGAAAATCCGGCGCGTCCGGGTAGGGGTGCTCATGATGACCCGATCTTTTCATGGGCAGGTATCGCGCCGAACGTGAAGCCAGCCGCACGTTCGGTGGCGAGCGTGAAGCTGGCCGCGCGCTCGGCGCGCGGGCGCCGTTCCCGGCCGCTTGCGGTACCGGCGGTACCGCACATACTGTCGGAATCATGCGACGTTTGCCTGGCTCGTCATCTGCGGACGCCACTCGCGACCCCATCCATCTGGGTTCGGGGGAGCCGGTCTTGCTGCTGCACCCCTTCCTGCTGTCCCAATCGGTGTGGGAGGTCGTCGCCCAGCAACTGGCCGACACCGGCCGCTACGAGGTGTTCGCCCCGACAATGGCCGGCCACCACGGCGGACCCAAGACAGGCACGTATTTCCTGTCATCGGCGGTACTGGCCGACCACGTGGAACGCCAGATGGACGAGCTCGGCTGGAAGACCGCGCATATCGTCGGCAACTCGTTGGGCGGCTGGGTCGCATTTGAGCTGGAACGGCGGGGACGCGCGCGCAGCGTCACCGGAATCGCCCCGGCCGGCGGTTGGACGCGGTGGGCACCGGCCAAGTTCGAAGTGATCGCCAAGTTCATCCTGGGCATTCCGATGCTGGCGCTGGCGTGGCTGTTCGGGCCGCGGGTGCTGCACATCCCGTTCAGCCGCTATTTGGCGACCTACGCACTCAGCGCAACTCCCGAGGGGGTCAGTGAGCGTCAGCTCAGCGTCGTCATCGACGATGTCGCGCACTGCCCGGCCTACCTGCAGCTACTGGTCAAGGCGTTTCTGATGCCCGGGCTGCAGGAACTCGCCGAGAACGCCGTCCCGGCGTCACTGGTGGTATGCGAGAAGGATCGGGTCGTCCCCTCGCCCCGGTTCAGTCGGCACTTCACCAAGCACCTGCCCGATGGGCACCGAGTTACCACGCTGGACAACGTCGGACATGTGCCGATGCTCGAGGCGCCAGGTCAGGTCACCGAGGTGATCCTCGACTTCCTCGACGAGTGCGTGCCGTCGATCCGGGCCGCCGAGCCCCCCGCGTCTTAACTGGTCCGCTCACGGTGCGTCGCTGCGAAGTTGGCAGGGAAGCGCCGCCATACGATATCCTTCGAATCGGTCATGAGTGCCAGCGTCAAGCCCCGGCTTGCTGGCCGGCAACCCTCCAACCGCGGTGGGGTGCCCCGGGTGATGACCAGGTTGAGTAGCCGTAGCGGCTACGCGGCAAGCGCGGGTCCGTGATGACGGGCCCCTGACTAGACAGGGAACCTGATGCACACCAATTCACCTCACTCGTCCCAGCCTGCCTCGTTCACTTCCCGGTGACTCCGGACTCCTCCGTCTCGAGCAGAAAGCACCCCTGATGAGCACAGAAACCGCCGGTTCCGAGACCGATCCCAGCGCGAATTGGTCCTTTGAAACCAAGCAGATCCATGCCGGCCAGCAGCCCGACCCGACGACCAATGCGCGGGCACTGCCGATCTACCAGACCACGTCCTACGTCTTCGACAACGTCGCGCACGCCGCCGCGCTGTTCGGGCTTGCGGAGCCGGGCAACATCTACACCCGCATCGGCAATCCGACCACCGACGTGGTCGAGCAGCGCATCGCCGCGCTCGAGGGCGGGGTGGCCGGGTTGTTCCTGTCGTCGGGGCAGGCCGCCGAGACCTTCTCCATCTTGAACCTGGCCGCCGCCGGCGACCACATCGTCTCCAGTCCGCGCTTGTATGGCGGCACCTACAACCTGTTCCACTATTCGCTGCCCAAGCTCGGCATCGAGGTCAGCTTCGTCGAGAATCCCGACGACCTGGACTCCTGGCAGGCGGCGGTGCGGCCGAACACCAAGGCGTTTTTCGCCGAGACCATCTCCAACCCGCAGATCGACGTGCTGGACACCCCGGGGGTCTCCGAGGTCGCGCACCGCAACGGGGTGCCGCTGATTGTCGACAACACGATTGCCACGCCCTACTTGATCCAGCCGCTGGCCCAAGGCGCCGACATCGTGGTGCACTCGGCCACCAAGTACCTGGGCGGACACGGCTCCGCGATCGCCGGCGTCATCGTCGACGGCGGCACCTTCGACTGGACGCAGGGCCGCTTCCCCGGCTTCACGACACCCGATCCCAGCTACCACGGAGTGGTGTACGCCGAGCTCGGACCTCCTGCGTTTGCGCTCAAGGCCCGCGTGCAGCTACTGCGGGACCTCGGTTCGGCGGCGTCCCCGTTCAACGCCTTTCTGGTGGCCCAAGGCCTGGAAACGCTGAGCCTGCGGGTGGAGCGCCACGTCGCCAACGCCCAGCGAGTCGCCGAATTCCTGGAAGCCCGCGACGACGTGCTGTCGGTCAACTACGCGGGCCTGCCCAGCTCACCCTGGCACGAGTTGGCCAAGAAGTTGGCGCCCAAGGGAGCCGGAGCCGTGCTGGCCTTCGAGCTGGCCGGTGGGGTAGAGGCC
>JAVROG010000101.1:0-9524 GCA_032162865.1 Mycobacterium sp.
CTTCGAAGCGGCGGGCCCGGCGCGACTCGGCTTCCACGGCGTTCACGGGCGGCTCGTCGTAGGAGCGTCCACCGGGATGGGCGACGTGGTAGGTGCAACCACCGCGCGAGGTTCCGGTGGTCAGGTCGATGAGCTCGAACTGCAACGGGACGTCGGTCGAGATGGTCGGGTGCAGCGCGCTCGGCGGTTGCCATGCCCTGAACCGCACACCACCGACGTGGATGTCGGGGTTGTCGGTGGCCAGCAGCGGAACCGGGTAGCCATTGCATGTCACGGCGTAGCGGTGGCGGTCGGCGCCGATGATGCGGACCTGGACGCGCTCGACCGAAGAGTCGACGTAGCGGGCAGTGCCGGTACCGGTGGATTCCTCGCCGAGGGTGTTCCACGGCTCGATGGCCCCGCGCAATTCGATCTCCACCCCGTCGAACAAGGCGGTGCCGATCCGCGGGAACCGGAATTCCGTGAACGGGTCCAGCCAGCTGGTCTCGAACGCGATGCCGTGTGCGCGAAGGTCCGCCGCCACATCGGCGATATCCTGAATCAGGAAGTGCGGCAACAGGTATCGCCCATGCAGGTTGGCGCCGTGCCGGATCAAGGGAGCCCGCAACGGTTCTTCCCAGAACCATGCCACCAGGGAGCGCACCAGCAGCGACTGCACCATCGCCATCCGCACATGCGGCGGCATTTCGAACCCGCGCAGTTCCAGCAGGCCGAGCCTGCCGCGTGCGCCTTCGGGGCTGTAGAGCTTGTCGATGCAGAACTCGGCGCGATGGGTGTTGCCGGTGATGTCGGTGAGCAGGTGCCGCAAGGCGCGGTCGGTCACCCACGGTTTGGCCCCGCCGCCGGCCGAGAGTCGGGTGATCTCGGCGAACGCGATCTCGAGCTCATACAGCGCCTCGGACCGGCCCTCGTCGACCCGGGGCGCCTGCGATGTGGTGCCGATGAATCGCCCGGCGAACAGATAGGACAATGCCGGGTGCCGTTGCCAGTAGGTCAGCAGCGAGACCAGCAGGTCGGCGCGGCGCAGCATCGGGGAGTCGGCCGGGGTGACGCCGCCGAGCGTGATGTGGTTACCGCCGCCGGTGCCGCCGTGGGTGCCGTCGATGTCGAACGACTCGGTAGACAGACGCGTCAACCGCGCTTGCTCGTACAGCGTCTCCAACTGCAGGCGTTGCTCGTCGAAACTCGCGGTCGGCGCCACGTTGACCTCGATGACACCGGGGTCTGGAGTCACCGTCATCGAGGTCAGCCGTGGGTCCGGCGGTGGTCCGTAGCCCTCGATGACGAGCGGGCAATCGACCTTTGCCGCCGCTGCCTCGATTCGGGCGATCAGATCGATGAAGTCTTCCAGCGCCACAGTGGGCGGCAGGAAGATGTACAGCAGCCCGTCGCGAACCTGGGCGACCAACGCGGTCGTCGGCGCGTTCTCCGGGTCCACCAGCACGGCAACGTCGCCCGCTACGACGGGTTCCGCCGGCAGCTCATGTCCGATGGTCACCGGGTCCACTTCGTATGAGGCCGGTGGCGGGCTCCAGCTGATCGAATTCAGCGGTAGCCGCAGGCCCGCGGGCGAATCACCCTCCGTCAGCACCAGACGACCGCGGCGCAACCGCCAGTTGGCGCTTGCCCATCCGCTGCCGTCTTCGCGGCGGTGCACGGGCAGCACAAAAGCTGTCGGGGACGAGACCGTGTCGTCGAGGCGCGCCACCAGCGCAGCGCGGTCGGCGGCGGTGTCTTTGCCGGTTTCCGGGGCTAGGTCGTCGGCTGGGTCCACGGCGTCGCCGGACGGCAACCGTACCGCGGCCGCCAGTCGGGTTAGCGGGTCCTCGAAAGCCGGGCGCACCTGCGACAACGGCAGCCCCAGACCCTCGGCGACGCCCGCCAGCACCTCGTGCGCGGTGTCGTTCTCGACCGGTGGCGGCTGATCAGCCTCCGGCAGCCAAGGGTCGGCCAGCAGCGCCTCGTTGTTCCACAGCGGACGCCCGTCGGTACGCCAGTGCAGTCCGATCTGCCAACGCGGCAACGGTTCTCCGGGATACCACTTGCCCTGGTTGCGCTGGACCAGTCCCTGCGGCGCCCACTGGGTCTTCAGCCGGGCGGCCAGTTCCGATGCCAGCACGCGCTTGTGCGGGCCGTCCGCGGCGGTGCGCCATTCCGGGTCGACCTGGTTGTCCACCGACACGAACGTGGGCTCGCCGCCGACCGTCAGCCGGACGTCGCCGGCGGTCAGTCGCTCGTCGACGGACTGGCCGACCGCGCGGATCGTCTGCCACGCCTCGTCGGTGTAGGGCAACGTGACCCGCGGGTCTTCATGGACGCGGGTGACGCTGTTGGAGAACTCCAACACCGAAGTGCAGGGATCGGTGCTGCCGGTGATGGGTGCCGCCGACATCGGGTGCGGTGTGGCCGCAAGCGGAATATGGCCTTCGCCGGCGAACAGCCCCGACGTCGGGTCCAGACCGATCCATCCCGCGCCCGGGATGTACACCTCCGTCCACGCGTGCAGGTCGGTGAAGTCGGCGACCGGCCCGGACGGGCCATCGAGTGCCACCACGTCGGAGGCCAGCTGCACCAGGTAGCCCGAGACGAAACGAGCGGCCAGGCCCAGCTGGCGCAGGATCGACACCAGCAGCCACGCCGAGTCCCGACATGAACCGACGCCGGTGCGCAGTGTGAAATCCGGTGTCTGGACGCCGGGCTCCATCCGCAGGCTGTAGGTGACATCGACGTTGATCGCGCGGTTGAGCGCGACGAGGAAGTCGATGGTGCGCGTGCCTCCGGGTACCGAGAAGTTCTGCACCCACGCCTGCACCAGGTCGCCGGGACCGGAATCCTCACCATTCTCGTCGACGGGCCGCATGAACGGTTTGAGATCGTCGGCCAGCGACTTCGGGTAGGACCAGCCTGTGTGTCCACTCGAAGCGGACCACGTCTCGGCCCAATCTTCGATGAAGAAGTCGAATGGGTTGATCACCTTGAGGTCGGCAATGAGGCCGACGGTGATGGTCAGTTGTTTGGTGGGTTTGGGAAACACCAGCCGCGCCAGAAAGTTACCCAGCGCGTCCTGTTGCCAGTTGATGAAGTGCTCGCCGGGCTCTATCCGCAGCGAATAGGCCTCGATCGTCGTGCGCGAATGGGGGGCTGGTCGCAACCGCACGACGTGCGGATACACCTGGACCAGCTTGTCAAAGGTGTAACTGGTGCGGTGCTCCAGTGCAACTTTGATGCTCATAACCGCTGATCCCATCACAAGAGACAGCCGCCCGCAGCGCGCGCCAATTCTGGCTTGCGTTGCGGGCGGCGGTCATTCGTTTGTCAGGCCACCTGGTGTGAATGGCCTGTTTCCGTGACTTTACAGCTGAAGGCGCCCGGGGCTAGGCGTACTGCTGTCCCGGGTACTGCCCGGGGGGCGGGCCGGCCGGGTATCCGGGCTGCTGCTGGCTCTCGACCACCTGGCCACCGGTCAGCTTGCGGTACGTGTAGACCTGGATCAGCGCCGCGACCGGCAGGGCGGCGATCAGGCCGACCCCGCACGCGATCTCCCCGACGAGTACCACCGCGTACTGCACCAGCCAGGACAACGCGCTGTTGCCGATCTGGCCCCTGACCGTCGCGATACTGGCCTTGATGGAGTCAATCGGTGACAGTCGTTTGTCGATGACGAACGCGAAGGCGAATTGAGCGAAGAAGGTCAGGATCAGCGGACCGACGAAGGTGCAGGCCACGACCACCGCGGCGATGCCCAGCAGCAGTGCGGTGAGTAGCATCCCACCGACATTGCGTGGCTTGAAGAACGTTCCGATGCTCACCGGCTTGCCATCGGCGACGTCAAGGGCGCCGCTGATGAGTCCGGACTGCATGTAGATCCCCACGAAGAAGGCCAGGATGTAGCCGATGGTCAGCACGATGTAGCTGATCAGCGAGTAGCTCGAGGTCGACGCTTCGTAGGCGTAGCCATTGCCGTAGTCGTAGGTGGTGGTCGTGGTCTCCGACGTTGCCATGGCGATCCCGAACGGAATTCCGATCACGGCGCCGAGCGCCAAGAAATAGATCAGGGTGGGCACGGCGAAAGCCGCAATGTTGCTGGTGAACTTCTCCCAGGCCCAACTGAAGGCGGCGCCCACGCTGAACCCCGAATCGATCGGTCCACCTCCGTAGCCGGGGGCCGGGTAACCCGGGGGCGGTGCGCTCGGCGCGCCGTAGCCGGGCGGAGGCGGGGGAGGCGGCGTGCCGTAGCCGGGAGCCGAGTAGCCACCGGGCTGACCCTGTGGTTGGCCCGGTGATTGGCCATATTCGGGCTGGCCTTGCGGCTGGCCCCATTCGGGCTGGCCCTGTGGTTGGCCCGGCTGCTGGCCCTGCGGTTGGCCCTGCGGTTGGCCCTGTGGTTGGCCCTGTGGTTGGCCCTGTGGTTGGCCATAGTCGGGCGGTGGGCTGTAGCTGGGGGGCTGAGGGGGCGCGCCGTAGTTGGGCGGCGGGCTGTAGCTGGGTGGCGGGGACGCGCTGTGGCGACCCGGGGGCGGGTAGCCGGGAGGATTGCCGCCCTGCGGGTCGGCGGGGTCTGGATATTCTGGCGGCTGGCTCATCGCTGTCCTAGTTGCCTCGTAGTTCGCCCCGGTCCACCGGGGCGTAGCAAACCGGAACTTAGCAAATCTGCGCCGGGGACGCGCGCATTGGTGGGCTTCTGGCGGCGCGTGTGATGGTGATCCGCGTCCGGTGGACGCGTCTGTCGGCACTGCGTGATATGCCTGAAGTCGTGTCCGACGGCCTGTTCGACCTGCCCGGCGCACCGAAAACCACCAATGGCGACCTGAGCGTTTCGGGCGCTGGGGCGCCGCTGGCGGTGCGGATGCGTCCGGCGTCGCTGGAAGAAGTCGTGGGGCAGGAGCACCTACTGGCGGCAGGGTCGCCGTTGCGTCGCCTGGTCGAGGGGTCTGGTGTCGCGTCGGCCATCTTGTACGGGCCGCCGGGTAGCGGCAAGACGACGCTGGCGGCGTTGGTCTCCCAGGCCACCGGGCGCCGGTTCGAGGCGCTGTCGGCCTTGTCGGCCGGTGTGAAGGACGTTCGCGCCGTAATAGAAAAGGCGCGTTCCGGCGTCCTATCCGGTGAGCAGACGGTGCTTTTCATCGACGAGGTACACCGGTTTTCCAAGACACAGCAGGATGCTCTGCTGGCCGCGGTGGAGAACCGGGTGGTGCTGCTGGTTGCGGCCACCACCGAGAATCCGTCGTTTTCTGTCGTGGCGCCGTTGCTGTCGCGATCCCTCATTCTGCAGCTGCGACCGCTGACTGCCGACGACATCCGCGCGGTGGTGGAGCGGGCGATCGACGACCCGCGTGGACTGGGCGGCCGGGTCAGCGTGGCGCCCGATGCTGTCGACCTGTTGGTGCAATTGGCGGCCGGCGACGCCCGGCGCGCCCTGACCGCGCTCGAGGTGGCGTCGGAATCCGTTCAAGGCGAGGTAAACACCGTCACCGTTGAGATCATCGAGAAATCTTTAGACAGAGCCGCGGTGCGCTACGACCGCGACGGCGACCAGCATTACGACGTCGTGAGCGCCTTCATCAAATCGATGCGCGGCTCCGATGTGGACGCGGCGCTGCACTATCTGGCCCGCATGCTGGTTGCAGGGGAGGACCCGCGGTTCATCGCGCGTCGGTTGGTGATCCTGGCTAGTGAGGACATCGGCATGGCGGATCCGACCGCGCTGTTGGTGGCCGTCGCTGCGGCGCAGACCGTGGCGCTGATCGGCATGCCGGAGGCGCAGTTGACGCTGGCGCACGCCACCATCCATCTGGCCAGCGCGCCGAAGTCCAACGCCGTAACGACGGCGTTGGGGGCGGCGGTAAGCGACATCAAGGCGGGCAAGGCCGGCCTGGTTCCGGCGCATCTGCGCGACGGGCACTATTCCGGTGCGGCGGCGCTGGGCAATGCGCAAGGCTACAAGTATTCCCATGACGATCCGGATGGCGTTGTGGCTCAACAGTATCCGCCGGATCAGCTGGTGGGCGTGGACTATTATCGGCCCACTGGCCGCGGCGGCGAACGTGAGATGAGTAGCCGCCTGGACCGGCTGCGCGCGATTATCCGTGGGAAGCGGGGACGGTGATGAAAACCTTCACCGACGACGAGATGGGCCAGGTGCTGCCGACTGCCAAGTCCTACAGCATCGCCATCCTGAAGCAGGGCCCGAAATACGGCGACGATGCGTCCGCCGCGATCATCTGGGAGCATGGGCGCCGTAATTTCGGGCTGCGCGACGATGGCGTGTTGGCGGTGGTGCTGCCGGTCACCGACGGGTCCGAAGTCTGCGGCGTCGGTGTGTTCGCAGCGACGGTGCAGGACACTATCGCGCTAATGAATGAGGATCCCGGAGTTGCCGCCGGGGTGTTCATTTTCGAGGTGCACCCCTGCCTGGGGTTCCCAGGGGATGCGCTGCCCTGAGCGCGGCACCTTTGGTCGCGAGCGTGAAGCTGGCCGCACGCTCGTTAAGCCGAAGAGATCCTCAGACCAGCTCGGGCACCCGCAGGTGGGCCAGGGCCAGCTCAAATTCGCCGACGTCATCCTGGTCGATGCCGAGGTCGCGAAACATCGCCGTGCGCAACGAACGGGCCGACTCCGAGCAGCGCTCCATCGCGTCGAGGCTGTCATAGGTCACCGAAGCCACCGCCCGGGCGGAGGTGGGGTCGATCAGCAAGCTGGCGCTGCAGAAGCCGTCGAATTGCTCGACCGCCGGCAACACAACCCACCGGTAAAAGTCGATCGCGCGCTCGAACTGCTCGGGGCGGGCTCTGAGCCAGGTGGCCCGCACGCAGGCGCCCGCCGCGGAGCGGTGGTCGCGGTGCAGGACAGCGATTCGCCACTGGTCGACGACCGCGCTGCCGCCGAAGACCTCCACAGCCCGATACCGCACCGGCCATAGCTGTTCGGCGCTCGCATGCATAGCTGACTCGGTCGCCCACGAGCTGGTCGCAATGCACCTGCCGGACCCGCGGTCGACCAACAGCGAAATTCCCAGGCATCCGTCCATCTCACGGAGGGCGGGCATGACCACGTTGCGAACGTGCGCGATGCCCATGCCGATCGACGAGGGCTGCGCCTGAATGGTGGTAGAGCGTGCGTACACGGCCGACCCCTCCTCTGTCGGGGCGGCGCCCCAGCGGCGCCGCTGATCCCACCAACTACCTTCCTCCCGCCAGGTGTGTGTGGCAACCACTCTGGGCGGCCGTATCGCTCGACTGGCTGAGCGTGTGAGCCCCGCCGTAGGCTGGATCGGGTGCATACCGATTTGCTGGATGTGGACACCAAGGCTCGCCGCACCGTCGACATCACCGACGCGGTACGCAGGTTCTGCTTCCTCTTCGGCGACGGCCTGTGCAACGTTTGCGTCCCGCACGCGACCGCCGGCGTCGCCATCATCGAGACCGGCGCGGGCTCTGACGACGACCTGGTGGACACTCTGGAACGGCTATTGCCGCGCGACGATCGCTACCGGCACGCGCACGGCTCCCCGGGTCACGGAGCCGATCACGTCATGCCGGCGATTGTGTCGCCCTCGGTGACGGTGCCGGTCACCGGCGGCGAGCCGCTGCTGGGAACGTGGCAGAGCGTCGTTCTCGTCGATCTGAACCGGGACAATCCACGGCGCTCCGTCCGGTTGAGCTTCGTCGAAGGCTAAGTGGCAGGCTAAGCGGGCCGAAATACGTGGTCGGCTGCCTGCTGTGGCGAATAGGCTGGCACCGACCTCGAGCATCCGCGCGTGCGGGCGAAACACCGGGAATTAAGGAAGAAGCAGAGTGCAGACACACGAGATCAGGAAGCGGTTCCTTGATCATTTCGTGAAGGCGGGTCACACCGAAGTGCCCAGCGCCTCGGTGATCCTCGACGACCCCAACCTGTTGTTCGTCAACGCCGGCATGGTGCAGTTCGTGCCGTTCTTCCTGGGGCAGCGCACGCCGCCGTACGCCACGGCCACCAGCATCCAGAAATGCATCCGCACCCCGGACATCGACGAGGTGGGCATTACCACCCGGCACAACACGTTCTTCCAGATGGCCGGGAATTTCTCGTTTGGCGACTATTTCAAGCGCGAAGCCATCGCGTTGGCGTGGGACTTGCTGACCAACAGCGTCTCCGAAGGCGGGTACGGGCTCAACCCGGAAAAGCTCTGGGCAACCGTTTATCTCGACGACGACGAGGCCGCGGGCCTTTGGCGCGAGATCGCCAACCTGCCGCCCGAGCGGATCCAGCGTCGAGGCATGGCCGACAACTACTGGTCGATGGGGATCCCCGGTCCCTGCGGGCCGTCCTCGGAGATCTACTACGACCGCGGTCCCGAGTTCGGCGTCGACGGCGGTCCCATTGCCAATGAGGACCGTTATCTCGAGGTCTGGAACCTCGTGTTCATGCAGAACGAGCGTGGTGAGGGCACCTCCAAAGAGGACTACGAGATCCTCGGGCCGCTGCCGCGTCAGAACATCGACACCGGCATGGGCGTCGAGCGCATCGCGCTGGTGCTGCAGAACGTGGCCAACGTCTACGAGACCGACCTGCTGCGGCCGGTGATCGATTTGGTCGCCGCCCGCGGCCCCCGCCCGTACGATGCCGGCAGCCACGAAGACGACGTGCGCTACCGCATCATCGCCGACCACAGCCGCACGGCCGCCATTTTGATCGGCGACGGCGTCAGCCCCGGCAACGACGGCCGCGGCTACGTACTGCGCAGGCTGCTACGCCGGGTTATCCGCTCGGCCAAGCTGCTGGGGATCGACACCCCGATCGTCGGGGATCTGATGGCCACCGTCCGCGACGCCATGGGCCCGTCGTATCCGGAATTGGTCACCGACTTCGATCGAATCAGCCGCATCGCCGTCGCCGAAGAAACCGCGTTCAACCGAACGCTGGCGTCCGGCTCGCGGCTGTTCGACGACGTGGCCGGCGCCACCAAGACATCCGGGGCAACGGTGGTTTCCGGCTCGGACGCCTTCACTCTGCACGACACCTACGGGTTCCCGCTCGAGCTCACCCTCGAGATGGCGGCCGAATCGGGGTTGACGGTCGACGAGGCCGGCTTCCGGGAACTGATGGCCGAACAACGTCAGCGCGCCAAGGCCGATGCCGCCGCGCGCAAGCACGCCCACGCCGACTTGACCGCCTACCGCGAGCTGGTCGACGCCGGCCCCACAGAGTTCACCGGCTTCGACGAATTGACTTCCGAGGCAAGGATCCTCGGTATCTTCGTCGACGGCAAGCGGGTGCCGGTGGTGTCCCACGCTGACACTGCCGAGGCGGAACGCGTGGAGCTGGTGTTGGATCGGACCCCGCTGTACGCCGAATCGGGTGGCCAGATCGCCGATGCCGGAAGCATCAGCGGCACCGGATCGGGCGGCAGCGCCCGGGCCGCGGTCACCGACGTGCAGAAGATCGCCAAAACCCTGCATGCACACCGGGTTAACGTCGAGTCCGGCGAATTCGTCGAGGGTGACACCGTGGTCGCGGCCGTCGACCCGAAATGGCGTCACGGCGCC
>JAVROG010000102.1:0-3091 GCA_032162865.1 Mycobacterium sp.
AGAACACCAAAGCCGCAGGAGCGCAGACGAACTCGGCGATCTCGTGCTCGAGTTCCTCGTGCAGCTCGGTGTTGCCGGTCACCAGCCGCGAACCGGTGGAGCCGGCGCCCCAGGTTCGCAACGCCTCCACGCCGCCGCCGATCACCGCGGGATGCTGCGAGAGACCCAGGTAATCGTTCGATGCCAAGTCCACCTCGGCGCCGACGGGCCGCCGCGCACGCAGTGACCTGCGCAGACCCGCACCGCGGCGCTGGTGCTCGACTTCGTCGAGCCACGCCAGCGGCGACGGGTGGATACGGGCCTTCATCAGGGCTTACCTTACGGAGTCGGCGACGGCGGCCATGGCTGAGGTGATCTGGTCGATCTCGGCCTGCGGCCCACCCTTGGGATATCGAGCACGTGGAGGGACAATTGACCTGGGTAGATGGTCAACAGAAAGGACGCCGACATGACGAAGAGGTCGGGTCAAAGGCCACCGGTGACGCGCCGCGATGACACTCCGGTAATACGGCGGCGCCGGCTTGTGCCAACGATGTTGATCACTGCGCTGACGCTGATGGCGTCTGCGATGCTCGCCCCCACCGCTCACGCGAATTTCAACTACTACCGGTTTCAGTCGCCGTCGGGAGACGTCGTGTGCGTGATGCTGCGCGGCCACAACATGTGGGACCAGCCTAATTACGGCAAAGGAGATGGCACGTGCCAGGTCCGAGATCCCGCCTACCAGCTGCCGCCGCGCCAATATGTCGGGGCCGACGGACAGACGAGCACGTGTTACTTGGCTTTCTGGGGTACTCAGTTCGCGCTCCCTGAGGGCCACCCCCCACATCTCACCTGTGCGGGCGGTGAGCTCGTAGGGCCGCCGTTGGAGACACTTGAGTATGGGCAGGCCAAGTCGGTCGGCGCCATCACGTGTGCCAGCGAGCCCACGGCCATGACATGTACGGATACCAGTTCCGGGCACTTCTTCCGGGTATCACGCGACGCCTACGAGCTCGGGTGACGCTGCGCGCGGGCCGACTCGTTCCTCATCCCACCGAATCGGCGACGGCGACCATGGCCGAGGTGATCTGGTCGATTTCCGGCGGCGGGCATATATAAGGCGGCATCGCATAGATCAGGTTGCGGAAAGGCCGCAACCAGACACCGGAATCGAGCGCGACCGGAGTGGCCGTCGCGAGATCGACCGGCCCACTCATCTCGATCACGCCAATCGCTCCGAGCACGCGGACATCGGCCACGCCGCGGACCTGCCGTGCCTTTTTCAGCCCGTCCGTCAGCCCCGATTCGATCTCGTTGACGCGGGTCCGCCAATCCTGGCCGAGCAGCAGCTCCACCGACGCGACCGACACCGCACACGCCAGGGCGTTCGCCATGAACGTCGGGCCGTGCATGAGCGCCCCGGGCTCGGTGGAGCTGATCGTCGCCGCGATCTCGGCGCCACACAACGTCGCTGCCAGCGTGATGTACCCGCCGGTCAGCGCCTTCCCGACGCACATGATGTCAGGCGTCACGCCGGCGTGATCGGCAGCGAACAGTTCCCCGGTCCGCCCGAATCCGGTGGCGATCTCGTCGAAGATCAGAAGCACACCGTGCCGGCGGCACGCGTCGCGAAGGTCGACCAGGTAGCGCGGGTCGTGGAATCGCATCCCGCCCGCGCCCTGCACCACCGGCTCGACGATCACGGCGGCAAGCTCGTCGGCGTGCCGTGCAAGCTGCTCCTCGAACGCAGCGCTGTAGGAGGCGTCGTAGTCGCGGGGCACCTGAGGTGCGAACACCTGCCGCGCCAGCACGTCGGTCCACAACGCATGCATTCCGGCGTCGGGGTCACAGACGCTCATTGGCGTGAACGTGTCGCCGTGATAGCCACCCCGCCAGGTCATCAGCCGGTGCTTCGCCGGGCGGCCGAGACTGCGCCAGTACTGCAGCGCCATCTTCACGGCAACCTCCACCGACACCGATCCGGAGTCACTGAAAAATACGGTGTCCAGTCCCGCGGGGGTGATGTCGACGAGCAGTCGGGCCAGCCGGGCCGCGGGTTCGTGGGTCAGGCCGCCGAACATGACGTGGTTCATGGATGCGAGCTGAGCGGTGATCGCCGCGTCGAGCACCGGGTGGCCGTGACCGTGAATCGCCGTCCACCACGAGCTCATCGCATCGATCACCTCGACCGGTCCGCCCTCGCGCACGACGGTCAGCCGCGACCCACGCGCGCCGACGGCGACCACCGACGGAAGCGCACCCGGTCCCGCGGGACTGTAGGGATGCCACACGTGCGCGGCGTCGATCGCGCCGATTTCCTCGGGCGTCAATGCAGCCATGGAGATCGAGCCGAAAAACTCACAGGAATGCAGCGTAGTGCAGCGATTCTGGCGAGCCCCTGGACGTTTGCTCGACACGCTGTCCACACCATGTGCGTGGCGCACCGCTTGGGTAGATTGACCTCGACCATGATCACCCTCACGCGCACACGTTCAGCCCCGGGGCCTGCGCTGCGGGCTGTGCGCGACGCACCACCGAGTTCCCGCGACAATCCGTCCTATCGCCACGATCTCGACGGGTTGCGCGGAGTCGCGATCGCACTCGTCGCGGTGTTTCACGTGTGGTTCGGCCGTGTCTCCGGCGGTGTGGACGTGTTCTTGGTGCTGTCGGGTTTCTTCTTCGGCGGACGTCTGCTGCGCACCGCCCTGACACGCCATCCGTCACTGTCGCCGGTGCCGGAAATCGTCCGGTTGGCGCGGCGGCTCCTGCCCGCGCTTGTCGTGGTGCTGGCCGCGTCGGCCGTGCTAACGGTTCTCATCCAGCCGCAGACCCGCTGGGAGGCTTTCGCCAACCAGAGCCTGGCAAGCCTTGGCTACTACCAGAACTGGGAGCTGGCGCACACCGTCTCGAGCTACCTGCGTGCCGGTGAGGCGGTCAGTCCGCTGCAGCACATCTGGTCGATGTCGGTGCAGGGCCAGTTCTACATCGCGTTTCTCGCCCTCGTTCTGGCGTTCACGCTGCTGTTCGGACGGTGGCTCCGCCAGTATCTCCGCCGCGCGTTCGTGGTCCTGCTGGCCACGCTCACACTCGGGTCGTTCGCGTTCGCGAT
>JAVROG010000103.1:0-3560 GCA_032162865.1 Mycobacterium sp.
AGCTGCTGACGCCGATCGTCAACGACCCCGACCTCGACGCGGCCTTCGCGCACGCCGCGAAGATCGCCCTCGGCACCGCACTGGCCCGACTGGGCATGTTCGCTCCCGCACTGTCGTATCTCGAGGACCCCGAAGGACCCATCGCCGTCGCGGCGGTCGACGGTGCGCTGGCCAAAGCCCTTGCGCTGCGCGCCCATGTGGACGAAGAAGCGGCCAGCGAGGTGCTGCACGAGCTCTACGCTTCCAACCCGGAAAACGAACAGATCGAACTGGCGCTCTCCGACCCCAGTTTCGGCATGGTGACCACCACCGCGGCCCGCATCGAGGCTCGAACCGACCCCTGGAACAACGAAACCGAGCCCAGCGACTCCGATTTCGTCTATCCGGGCGCCCGGGAGCGCAAGGCCACTCAGCTGGCCGAAGCCGAGGTGCAGCTCAACGAATTCATCGGCCTGGACGAGGTGAAGAACCAGGTTTCCCGGCTGAAGAGTTCGGTCGCCATGGCGGTCCTGCGCCAGCAGCGCGGGCTGACCGTCGCGCAGCGCACCCACCATCTGGTATTCGCCGGCCCGCCCGGGACGGGCAAGACCACCATCGCCCGAGTCGTCGCGAAAATCTATTGTGGCCTAGGCCTTTTGAAGAGGGAGAACATTCGCGAGGTGCACCGTGCCGACCTCATCGGCCAGCACATCGGTGAGACCGAGGCCAAGACGAACGCAATCATCGACAGCGCGCTGGACGGCGTGCTGTTCCTTGACGAGGCCTACGCGCTGGTGGCCACCGGTGCCAAGAATGACTTTGGACTGGTAGCGATCGATACGCTGTTGGCGCGCATGGAAAACGACCGCGACCGGCTGGTGGTCATCATCGCCGGGTATCGCGCCGACCTGGACAAGTTCCTCGACACCAACGAGGGTCTGCGGTCCCGGTTCACCCGCAGCATCGACTTCCCCTCCTACCAGCCGCCGGAGCTGACGGAAATCGCGAATTTGATGGCACAGCAACGGGATAGCGTCTTCGAGCAGTCCGCGCTGAGCAACATGCAGGCGCTGTTCACCCACCTGGCCGAGACGTCGTCGCCGGACAGCAATGGGATCGCCCGCCGCTGCCTGGACATTGCGGGTAACGGCCGGTTCGTTCGAAACATCGTCGAGCGGTCGGAGGAAGAGCGTGAATTCCGGCTGGACCATTCCGAAGCGGCCGGTACGGGTGAGTTCACCGATGAGGACTTGATGACAATCACTGCACAGGATGTCGGGAATACGGTGGCCCCGCTGCTGCGTGGTCTCGGGTTGTCGGTGCCGGCATGAGCAACATGAGCGAGTCTGACGGCGAGTGGGGAGACGAGCGGCGGTCCTTCGCCTCCCGGACTCCGGTCAACGACAATCCCGAAAAGGTGGAATACCGCCGCGGTTTCGTCACCCGCCATCAGGTCACCGGTTGGCGGTTCGTCATGCGTCGTATCGCCTCGGGTATTGCCTTGCACGACACCAGGATGCTGGTTGAGCCGCTGCGCACCCAGTCGCGCGCGGTCGTGATGGGTGTACTGCTGCTGATCACCGGATTGATTGGTTGCTTCGTGTTTTCGCTGATCCGGCCGAACGGGCAGGTGGGCAACAACATCGTGCTCGCCGACCGGTCCACCGCCGCGTTGTATGTGCGGGTCGGTGACCAGTTGCACCCGGTGCTCAACCTGACCTCGGCCCGGCTCATCGCCGGTCAGCCGGTCAACCCCACGACGGTGAAAAGCGCTGAGCTGGACAAGTTTCCGCGCGGCAACCTGGTCGGCATTCCAGGCGCCCCGGAACGCATGGTGCAAAGCAGCGCGCGCGATGCCGACTGGACGGTCTGCGATGGCGTCAGCGGCCAGCCCGGTCGCGGCGCACGCAGTACCGGCGTGACCGTCATCGCGGGCCAGCCGGACACCGCGGGCGCGCGCGCGGCCGCGATCAATTCCGGGCAGGTGATCCTGGTGGACGCCGCCGCTTCGGGAGGCGACGGCACCTGGGTGCTGTGGGACGGCAAGCGCAGCCGGATCGATCTGGCCGATCACGCGGTTACCAACGCCCTGGGTCTGGGTAACGACGTGCCCGCGCCCCGACCCATTGCGTCGGGCCTGTTCAATGCGATCCCGGAGGCTCCGCCGCTGACTGCGCCGCCCATCCCCAACGCCGGTAGCCCGGCCGGCTTCGTCGTGCCCGCGCCGATCGGTGGGGTAGTGGTGTCGTACGCGGTAGGTCGGAGCGCGTCGGACTCCATCAGTTACTACGCGGTGCTCCCGGACGGTCTTCAGCCGATCTCACCGGTGCTGGCCGCGATCCTGCGCAACACCAACTCCTACGGCCTACAGCAGCCGCCTCGACTTGGCGCGGACGAGATCGCGAAACTGCCGGTGTCTCGGTTGCTGGACACCAGCCGGTATCCCGCCCAGCCGGTCACCCCCATCTCCGCGGCCAGTAATCCGGTCACCTGCGGATTCTGGAGCAAGCCGACCGGGGCCGCCACCAGCTCGCTGAGCCTGCTGTCGGGTTCGGCGCTGCCGGTACCCGAGGGCAGGCGCAGCGTCGAACTGGTAGGTGGCGGCGCGAAAGTCGCGCTGGCCCCGGGCACCGGCTACTTCGCCCAGACCGTCGGTGGGGGCGCCGCAGCGCCGGCCACCGGGTCATTGTTCTGGATCTCTGACACCGGGGTGCGTTATGGCATCGACAACGAGGCCGATGGTAGGTCTGGATCGAGCGGCCGCGCCAAAGCGGTTGAGGCTCTTGGTCTCCAGTCGCCCCCCGTCGGAATCCCGTGGTCAATCCTGTCCTTGTTCGCACCAGGTCCGACGTTGTCGCGCGCCGATGCGCTCTTAGCGCATGACGGTCTGCCGCCCGACAGCAGGCCGGGTCACCCGGTATCCGCCGAAGGGGAGCCCCGATGAGCAGACTGATCTTCGAGGCCCGCCGGCGGCTGACGCCGCCGAGCAGCCGCAAGGGCACCATCACCATCGAGGCGCCGCCGGAGTTGCCCCGGGTGATTCCGCCGTCGCTGTTCAAGCGTGCGATGCCGTACCTGATCGGGATCCTGATCGTCGGCATGATCGTCGCGCTGTTCGCCACCGGAATGAAGGTGATTTCGCCGCAGACTTTGTTCTTCCCGTTCGTGCTGCTGTTGGCGGCCACCGCGCTCTACCGCGGCGGCGGCAACAAGATGCGCACCGAGGAAGTCGACGCCGAACGGGCCGACTATCTGCGTTACTTGTCGGTGGTGCGGGACAACATCCGCGCCCAGGCCGTCGAGCAACGCGCGGCCGCGCAATGGTCGCATCCGGAACCGGACGCTCTGGCCGCGGTGCCTGGCTCCCGTCGTCAGTGGGAGCGCGACCCCGACGACTCCGACTTCCTGGTGGTGCGTGCCGGTCGCCACTCCGCGCCGCTGACCACTGCGCTGCGGGTCAGCGACACCGCCGACGAGATCGACCTGGAGCCGGTGTCGCACAGCGCATTACGCAGTCTGCTAGACACTCAGCGCACAGTTCGCGACGTGCCGACCGGTCTCGACCTGGCCAAGCTTTCGCG
>JAVROG010000104.1:0-2995 GCA_032162865.1 Mycobacterium sp.
TCCCGGGATCCTGCACGTACCAACCCTTCCTGACCACGGAGATCCCGTTCGGATCATCCTGTACTCGAAGCCAGCAGCGCGCTGCGGCCCCGGCCACACCCAGCAAAGTGGTCCCGGCGCGACAATACACGCAGCATGAATTTGGCCGGCCGATCGTCTGCCGGGGGTCGTTAGGGCCGCCGGCTGCCCGAGCGCCGTGCCGAGGCTTGTGCAGGTTCCTAAGGAGCTGTCGCCGCTTCCCTGCCGTGTCACGCCGCCTGTCGATTCCCCCCCATCCCGTTCATCGCATCCGCACGCCCTGCGGCGGGGTAGATACGGCGGTCGCAAGTCATGATTGTTCTACAAAGGGGGCTCACCCGGCGTACCGCTGCTCGCCGCCGACCACTCAGCGGCGCAGATCTCCTAACGCGACAACGGAGCCGACCGTAAACGCGACGCGGCGTCCCACACCACCGTCGTCACCGTCGGCGCCGGGGCTGGTCCACTCCACCTGGGCGGTGCCGGACAGCTGCAGGCTGGCACCGGTAGCGAAGTCGACGAACAACAGGGCAGCCTCGTCGTCGACCGCTAGGTTGCCGAAGCTGTTGAACATGTTGTTGCCCGGGTAATCCGGCCACCACAGCCGGTTGGGGGAATCGACTCGGACAAATCCGGCAGGACCTCCGCGGTGCGACGCATCGCTGCCCCGGCTGGGATGCGTTGTGCCCAGGAAGAACGTGTCGGAAGCTTCGATCATCGCCTGGTCGTCCGCACTCAAAGATGTTGCATGCCTTGATTTGTCAGAGGGGGCAACGACCGCGACGACGTTGACGTCGCGCCGGTGGATGTACTGGGGGCAGTTCCCGTACGCCTGGTCGACGCGCACCGTCATGCCCGCGTTGTCGCTCGCGACGAGACTGCCGTTGATGCGCATTCTGCGCCGGGCGGCGAACTCGATCGCGATTAACCCGACCTGTTGGCCGGTGGGCATCCGGTGCAGGGGATCACCCTCACGCGGGACGGCAGAAATCTGCAAAATGTCGTCGGCGCCGCGCAGGAACCCCGGCTGCCCCGACAAGGGGGAGATCCACAGCACCCCCTCACCGTCACGCCCGGTCAACGAGGCAAACCGCTGCTTTGTTAGGAATTGCGCAGCGCCCGCCGATAAGCGGTTTGCGCCGAGCATGTTTTCCAGCCGTTTTGCGGCAGTTTCGACGCCAGCTCGGCGTTGAATCGCCACTTCACCTTCGTGAAACCCTGTTACTGCCACGGCCTAATAACACCGGCGGCGCATCAGAACTTCCTGTTTAGTGCCTCCGGGGCTTGTGGTTGCTCACCGCATCGTGGATCAGCAGTCCCAACAAGGCAGCCACGCCCAGCGGCACGTACAGCCTGAAGTCGGGTGATGCGTGATCGTAGAGCGCGATGTAGGCGATAGTTACAAGCGCCACCAAGGTGAGCAGAATGCCGCGGTTAATCTTCTCCGTGCTCATTCTTCGACCTAACTTTTCGGTCGGCAATGCGCCGTGAATATAAGCATAAACCTGTCAACCAGATTTCTCACCGCCATATTTCACGCGCCACGAAAATGACGCGGATTGCGCGACAAAATCGTGGCGATTCTGCAACCCAGGAACGAATCACGGCGTCGACCGATGATCTCGACGAAAGCCGCCACCACTTCCCGGGCGGGCCGGGCCGAAGCTCTACGCTTGCGCCATGGCACCGACGCCGCGCCCGCGCCGATCCGCTCTCTACCTTCCCGGTAATAAAGATCGAGCACTCGACAAGGGAAAATCGCTACCGGCTGACGTGTTGATTTTCGACCTCGAGGATGCGGTTGGCCCCGATGCCAAAACCGAGTCCAGAGCGAGGGTGTGCGGCGCGATCTCGTCAGACGGTTATCGGCCTCGCGAGATTGTGGTGCGCATCAACGGCGCAGGCACCGACTGGCACGACGACGATCTGGCCGCGGTGGCTAAATCGGCCGCCGATGGGATGCTGGTGCCGAAGGTAGAGACGGGAACAGAGGTCCAGGCGCTGGCCGCCGCGCTCGACGCGCTCGATGCGCCGCAGTCGTTGCAGCTGTGGGCGATGATCGAGACGCCACGGGCCATCTTGCGGGTGGAGGAGATCGCCTCGGCCAGCGATCGGTTGACGGTGCTGGTCGTCGGTACCAACGACCTCGTGAACGATCTGCATGGCCTGCACGTACCCGGACGTGTGCCCGTTGCGCCCGCGTTGTCGCTTGCCGTGTTGGGTGCCAGGGCAGCGGGGAAGGTCATCTTGGACGGTGTGTTCAACACCATCGCCGACGAAGCCGGCTTTAGGGCCGAGGCGCAGCAAGGCCGTGAGATGGGTTTCGACGGCAAAACTCTGATCCATCCGTCCCAGGTTGCCCCGGCGAATGAAGTGTTTGGCCCCTCGGAAAAGGAGCTGGCCGATGCCCGCAAGATCGTCTCGGCGTACGAGCAGGCCCAGGTCGCAGGCAACAGCGTCATCACCGTCGATGGCCGCATGATCGAGAGCCTGCACGTGCGCGATGCACAGCGGATCCTCGCCCTCGCTGACCTCATCTCCGAACTGGAATCCCAATGACCGTCCGCCCGAGCCCATTCCGGGCCGACCTCCTGCAAGGGAAGGTGGCGCTGGTAACCGGTGGGGCAACGGGGCTCGGTCTGGAGATCGCCCGGGTATTTGGCGGCCACGGCGCTCGCGTGGTCATCTGCAGCCGAAAGGAACCCAATCTTCAAGCTGCGGTTAGGGCGTTGCGGGAAGAGGGGATTGAGGCGGTCTACGGCGTCTGCGACGTCCGCCGCCATGACGAGGTCACAGTCATCGTCGAGGAACTGTTGGCCACCTTCGGTCGACTCGACGTCGTCGTCAACAATGCCGCCGGAAACTTCCCCGCCCCCATCAGCGACCTCAGCCCTAACGGATTCAAAGCGGTGGTCGACATCGACCTACTCGGAACATTCAACGTATCCAAAGCGGCGTACGACCTTTGGCTGCGCGA
>JAVROG010000105.1:0-8574 GCA_032162865.1 Mycobacterium sp.
GGACTGGCTTCTCAGCTCTTCACGGTGTCCCCATCCGCCCCATCCGCCACATCAGCTCCAGCGCAGCCAGGTGTCCTTAGTTCGGCCCCCAGTTGTAGCGCAGGGTGTTCGCCGTTTCGCATCCCTGTTTCCCGAATTTGGTTGTAACCTCGCGCTGTGCCTGACAGCGATGGGCGGCTAGCTGCAGATCTGTCGTTGGCGGTGATGCGGCTGGCCCGTCAACTACGGTTCCGAAACCCGTCTGCGCCGGTGTCGCTATCCCAGTTGTCGGCCCTGACGACCTTGGCCAACGAAGGGGCAATGACACCCGGCGCGTTGGCGATCCGAGAACGAGTCCGACCTCCGTCGATGACGCGGGTGATCGCCTCCCTGGCCGACGAGGGCCTGGTGGATCGCGCCCCGCACCCCGTCGATGGCCGGCAGGTGCTGGTTTCAGTCTCCGAATCCGGCGCCGAGCTGGTCAAAGTGGCGAGGCGGGCCCGTCAGGAGTGGCTGGCCGAGCGGCTGGCAACTCTGGACGACGGGCAACGTGACATGCTGCGCCACGCCGCCGAGCTGATTTCGGTTCTGGTCGACGAAAGCCCGTGACTGACCCTGCTCCGGACATCGATGTGCAGGACGTCACCGATCCCGATGACCCGCGCCTCGACGATTTTCGCGACCTGAACAGCGTCGACCGGCGGCCTGACCTGCCGACCGGGAAAGCCCTGGTGATCGCCGAAGGTGTGCTGGTCGTGCAGCGAATGCTGGCTTCACGGTTCACCCCACACGCGCTGCTCGGCACCGACCGCAGGCTGCTCGAGCTCAAGAACGATCTGGCCGGCACCCGGACGCCCTATTACCGAGCCTCCGCTGAGGTGATGGCGCAGGCCGTGGGTTTCCACCTCAATCGTGGCGTGTTGGCCGCCGCGAACCGGGTCCTCGAGCCCAGCGTCGCGCAGGTGGTCGAGAATGCCCGCACCGTCGCCGTGCTGGAAGGCGTCAATGATCACGAGAACCTGGGTTCCATTTTTCGCAACGCGGCGGGCCTGGGCGTCGACGCGGTGCTCTTTGGCAGCGGCTGTGCCGATCCGCTCTACCGCCGCGCTGTGCGGGTCTCCATGGGGCACGCGTTGCTGGTGCCGTACGCGCGGGCCGTCGACTGGCCGGCGGACCTGGTGCGACTGAAGGAACGCGGTTTTCAGCTGTTGGCGATGACCCCGCAAGGCGACGCGCGTAGCCTGCCGGAGGCAATGGCCGCAGTGCGCGACCAACCAATCGCGCTGCTGGTGGGTGCCGAGGGCCCAGGGCTGACGACGGCCGCGCTGCGAATCAGCGACATGCGGGTACGCATCCCGATGGCGCGTGGCACCGACTCGCTCAATGTCGCGACGGCGGCCGCTGTGGCGTTCTACGAGCGCGCCCGCTAGGAGCAGGGCAATCCAGGTTAGGCTCGCGTCGTGAACGACGAGTCCGTCCCCTGGGCAACGGGTTTGGCGGTGGCTGGATTCGTTGCTGCCGTCAGTGGCGCCGCGATCGTGGTGCTGAGCCTTGGGCTGATCCGCGTGCATCCGCTGCTGGCGGTCGGCCTGAACATTGTGGCGGTCGGCGGACTTGCGCCGACGTTCTGGGGCTGGCGACGCAAGCTTGTCCTGCGCTGGTTTGTGCTAGGGGGGGCAGTCGGCGTCGCCGGGGCTTGGGTTGGCCTGGTCGCGCTGACCCTGTCGGGCGGCTCGACCTAAGGGTGGCGCTAGCGCTGACCGCTAGAGCGCACCCCGAGCAGGACGTCCTCCCACGCCGGGATTGCCGGCTTACCCCGCCGGCTACTCGCCGCTTGCTCGGCCGGCGCAGGGGGTGCGGCGGGTGCGGACGGTGCGGACGGGGGCGCGGGCTCCTCGAAGGCATCGAAGGCGAGGTGCGCCACCGGCGCCAGTTGCCGAGGCTTGAAGTCCGGGTCGATCAGCTCGCTGGCAGCCTCGTCGAGTGCGGAGACCGTGCCGCCGTGCGCACCGGGCGTGAATCGGAAATGCGCGAGGTTGTCCGACCGACCGGCCTGCCAACCCAGCTGCACTGTCCACCGGCAGTCCTCGTTGCGCCAGGCATCCCAGCTGAGTCGCTCGGCACTCAGGCCGCGCGACACCAGCGCAGTGGTGACGGTCTCCAGCAGGTTCAGCACCGAGGGGCCATCGGCCAGGATCGGATGCGCGGCCGTTGCCAGCTCGGCGGCGCGGTAGCGTTCCAGCAACACCGGGTTGGCGAACCGCTGGATGCGGGCCATGTCGGATTGCGAGGCGGCGGCCACCTGTTCGACGGACGCGCCGGCTCGGATGCGGGCCTGAATCTCCTTGGGGCTCAGCATGTTTGTCACGTCGATGTCGAGGGCGGGCTGCTCGGGCGGAATCGGCTCACCGTCCAGCGCGGCCCGCAGTCGATCGTCGGCCGGCAGTCGGAATTTCTCGGCGGAGTTCACACCCTCGCAGAGAATGTGTTTGCCGTCGGGGTCGAGCCCAACCACTTTGAGTTCCCGCATGGCTTCTCCTCGCAGGCTCCGTGCAGGTCAGCAACGGACCCATCACCTGCGCACTTTAGTGCAGTGGACACCGGCAACCGCGCTGACACGCGGGATGATTGCGGGCTGATCACGACCCGCATGATCACGGCCTAGAGCCGCTCGACGACCCAGTCGATGCAGGCGGTCAGGGCGCTGATGTCGTCCGGGTCCACGGCCGGGAACATCGCGATCCGCAGCTGGTTGCGGCCGAGTTTGCGGTACGGCTCGGTGTCGACGATGCCATTTGCCCGCAGCGTCTTGGCCACGGCGGCGGCATCAACGTCATCAACGAAGTCGATCGTGCCCACTACTTGTGATCGCAACGCGGGATCGGCGACAAAGGGGGTGGTGAAGGGTCGCTCCTCGGCCCACGAATACAGCCGCTGCGACGAATCCGCCGTGCGCTTCACAGCCCATTCCAGGCCACCGTTGCCGAGCAGCCAGTCGATCTGTTCAGCCATCAGCGCCAGCGTGGCGACTGCCGGCGTGTTGTAGGTCTGATTTTTCACGCTGTTCTCGATCGCGATCGGCAGCGACAGAAAGTCGGGAACCCAGCGCCCCGACCCGGCGATGGCCTCGACGCGAGCCAGCGCAGTCGGGCTCATCACGGCCAGCCACAGCCCGCCGTCGCTGGCGAAGTTCTTCTGCGGCGCGAAGTAGTAGGCGTCGACGTCGGTGATGTCGACCGGCAACCCGCCGGCGCCCGAGGTGGCGTCGATGACGACCAGCGCGTCGCCGGAGTCGGCGGGGCGGCGCACGGGCACCGCAACTCCGGTCGATGTCTCGTTGTGCGCCCAGGCGATCACGTCGACCGATGGGTCCGACTGGGGCTCTGGCGCGGTCCCAGGGTCCGACTTGATGATGATCGGATCGCCCACGAAGGGGTTCTTGGCGACGCAGGAGGCGAACTTCGTGCTGAATTCACCGAAGGCCAGGTGCAGCGATCGTTTGTCAATCAATCCGAACGCGGCGGCATCCCAGAACGCCGTCGCGCCGCCGTTGCCCAGGACGACCTCGTAGCCGTCGGGAGCCGAGAAGAGGTCGGAAATCCCTGAACGCACCCGGCCCACCAGGTTCTTGACCGGCGCCTGCCGGTGGGAAGTGCCGAACAACGCCGCCGCGGTAGTGGTCAGCGCCTGCAATTGCTCCGGGCGCACCTTCGAGGGGCCGCAGCCGAAGCGGCCGTCGCGCGGTTTGAGGTCGGCGGGAATCTCCAGGGAAGTTGTGAGCTGGTCAGCCATGGTCATCAGGGTAGTAAGCGACGCTGCGCGCTAGCTGAACGGGCCAGGAGTGTGATCTGGCCCACACCTCTACTCCTGCGCGGCCTGGGCCACAGTGCCTGGCGCGGGTCTAGATAATTCCCAGTACCGCCGGTACCGTATTTCTTACCCGTCCGATCCAACCTCACCGAGGAGGCTTTGCATGGCCAGGACGCGCATGGTTAAACGTTGGCGCCGCAATATGGAAGTGCGGGAAGACGCCGAGTACGTGGAGATGCTCGCCACACTGTCCGAGGGGTCTGTGCGGCGAAACTTCAACCCGTACACCGACATTGATTGGGAGTCACCGGAGTTCGCGGTCACCGACAACGATCCCCGGTGGATACTCCCAGCGACTGACCCGCTGGGTCGCCACCCGTGGTATCAGGCGCAGTCGGACGAGACGAAGATCAAGATCGGGATGTGGCGCCAGGCCAACGTTGCCAAGGTGGGGCTGCATTTCGAGTCGATCTTGATTCGCGGCCTGATGAACTACACCTTCTGGGTGCCCAACGGGTCTCCCGAATATCGGTACTGCCTGCACGAATCGGTCGAAGAGTGCAACCACACCATGATGTTCCAGGAAATGGTGAACCGCGTCGGCGCCGACGTTCCAGGCATGCCGCGGATGCTGCGCTGGATTTCGCCCGTGGTCCCGTTGGTGGCAGGCCCGCTGCCGGTGGCATTCTTCATCGGCGTGCTCGCCGGCGAAGAGCCGATCGACCACACCCAGAAGAATGTTCTGCGCGAAGGCAAGTCGCTGCATCCAATCATGGAGCGGGTGATGGCCATTCACGTGGCCGAAGAAGCGCGACACATCTCGTTTGCTCATGAGTTCCTGCGCAGGCGGATACCTGAGCTGACTCGCTGGCAGCGGTTCTGGGTCTCGCTGTACTTCCCGCTGACCATGCGCACGTTGTGCAACGCGATCTTGATCCCGCCGAAGGCCTTCTGGCGAGAGTTCGACATCCCGCGTTCGGTGAAGAAGGAATTGTTCTTCCGGTCACCGGAATCGCGAAAGTGGTTGCGCGACATGTTCTCTGACGTCCGCATGCTGGCCTACGACACCGGGCTGATGGAAAACCGCTCTGCCCGGCTGATGTGGCGGATTTGCCGGATCAACGGCAAGCCATCCCGCTACCGCAGTGAGCCGCAGCGTCAGCACTTGGCCCCGGTGTCGGCGGCGTAACGCAACTTACCCGGCCCTCGACGGGCCGTTAGGGGTTATTTCCTTATGCCGCACGTAATTACTCAGTCGTGCTGCAATGACGGGTCCTGCGTCTTCGCGTGTCCCGTCAATTGCATCCACCCGTCGCCGGACGAGCCGGGATTCGCGACATCGGAGATGCTCTACATCGACCCGGTGGCCTGCGTGGACTGCGGTGCCTGCGTCAGTGCCTGCCCGGTCGGCGCAATCGCCCCCGACACGAGGCTGGAGTCCAAACAGCTGCCGTTCGTGGAGATCAACGCGTCGTTCTACCCGGAGCGGGCCGCCGATGTGAAAGTGCCGCCGACCTCGAAGCTGGCTCCGGTGATCCCGGCCCCGCAGGTGCGGGCGCATCACCACCCGCTGACGGTGGCGATCGTCGGCTCCGGGCCGGCCGCGATGTATGCCGCCGACGAACTGTTGATCCAGCACGGTGTGCGGGTCAACGTGTTTGAGAAACTGCCTACGCCCTATGGTCTGGTGCGCGCGGGGGTGGCGCCCGACCATCAGCACACCAAGAAAGTCACCCAGCTGTTCGATCGGGTGGTCGGCCATCGCCGCTTCGGGTTCTATCTCAACGTCGAAGTCGGCAAGCACGTGAGCCACGCCGAGCTATTGGCCCACCACCATGCCGTGCTGTACGCGGTCGGCGCGCCCAATGACCGTCGACTCGAGGTCGATGGGATGGGCTTGCCGGGCACTGGCACGGCCACCGAGTTGGTCGCGTGGATCAACGGGCATCCCGACTTTGTCGATCTGCCAGTCGATCTCAGTCACAAGCGGGTCGTGATCATCGGCAACGGCAACGTCGCGCTAGATGTGGCGCGCGTGCTGACCACCGACCCGGATGACCTGGCGGACACCGACATCGCTGACCATGCGCTCAAGGCGTTCCGCAAGTCGGCGGTGCGTGAGGTGGTAATCGCCGCCCGCCGCGGACCCGCCCACTCCGCGTTCACCCTGCCAGAATTGATTGGCCTCACGGGTGCGTCCGACGTCGTGCTCGATCCCGACGACCACCGCCGGGTGCTCGAGGACCTGACCACCGTTTCGGATCCGTTGACCAAGAACAAGTTGGAGATTTTGAGCAGGCTGGGTGACGGTTCAGCACCGGTGACGCGGCCGCGGATCCGGCTGGCCTACGAACTGACGCCGCGACGTGTGCTGGGTGACCAGCGGGCCACTGCCGTGGAGTTCTCAATCACCGGCACCGACGAGGTGCGCCCGCTCGAGGCCGGTTTGGTGCTGACGTCGATTGGCTATCGCGGCAAGCTCGTTCGTGATCTACCGTTCGACGAGACCGCAGCCGTCGTCCCTAACGATGGTGGCCGCGTCGTCGACCCCGGGACCCGCCAGCCGGTCGCGGGCGCGTATGTCGCGGGTTGGATCAAGCGCGGGCCGACCGGCTTCATCGGCACCAACAAGTCGTGCTCGTTTGAGACCGTGCAGGCGCTGGTGGCCGACTTCAACGCGGGCAAGCTGACCGACCCGGTCGCTAAGCCGTCAGCCCTGGCCAATTTGGTGCGCACCCGACAGCCTGACGTTGTCGACTCAGCGGGATGGCGTGCCATCGACGCCGCCGAGGTCGCACGTGGCAGCGAGGAGGGCCGGCCGCGCAACAAGTTCACCGACGTCGCCGCCATGCTTGCGGCCGCGGCGACCGCGGAGCAGGCGCGAGCAGGGGGACCCTGGGTGCTCGGCCCGCTGGCGCGGCTGCGCGATCGCGCTTGATCCCAATCCGCTGTTAACCGCTCGCGTCGGCGGACATGGCCGACTGGATCTCCTCCATGCTGACCTCACGCACCGGTTGTCCCAGAGACCAGTTGTGGCCGAACGGGTCGGCGAGCACGCCGTAACGGTCGCCCCAGAACTGGTCCTCGACCGCCATCACGACCGTGGCGCCGGCGTCCACCGCACGCTGGAACTTGTTGTCGACATCGGTGACCGTGAGGTGGATGGTGACCGGAGTGCCGCCCAGCGCCTTCGGGGTCATCGATTTGCCGGCGCACATCTCCGGGAAATCGTCATTGAGCATCACGGTGAAGCCGTTGATTTTCACCGCAGCGTGGATCAGCCTGCCGTCTGGACCGGGTACGCGGCCAACTTCCTCAGCACCGAAGGCCGCGACGTAGAAGTCGATAGCTGCTGCGGCGTCGTCGACGACAAGGTGGGGAATCACTGCGGGTTCGACGTTGATGGCCATGGGGTCACTCCTCTAGTTGGTTGGTATCGCCCGCCCGGGGCTCGCATGTACAGACCAAACGCGGCGGCGTTTCTCATCGCAGTCGTTGTTGAGCCGTACACCCCGGACAGTAAACCGCGCCACCGACAGCACACAGCCATGCGTCTGGCGCTCCGTGGCATGAGCGGGCTTGCCCCGCGGCCCTTGCCGTACCGGCACTCGCGGCGGCCGACTAGCGGTGACGCGTGGTGCCGTAGCTATGCGGACGTGAGGACCTTGTCCCAGCCAGTGACGGACTCCGGGCTGCGTGGCGCCGGCCCGACGTAGACGGCCGACGGACGGACCAGCTTGCCAAGTCGCTTCTGTTCCAGGATGTGGGCGCACCATCCCGCGGTACGACCACAGGTGAACATCGCCGGCATCATGCTGGCCGGCACATCGGCGAAGTCCAGAATCACCGCGGCCCAGAACTCGACGTTGGTCTCGATCGGTCGGTCCGGACGGCGCTCCCGCAACTCGGCCAGGGCCGCCTGCTCTAAAGCCACGGCGACCTCGTACCGCGGGGCGGCCAGCCGTTCTGCGGTCGCCCGCAATACCCGGGCGCGCGGGTCCTCGGCGCGATAGACCCGGTGCCCGAAACCCATCAGCTTTTCCTTGCGGTCCAGGATCCCCTTGACCAGGCCACGGGCATCGCCGGTGCGCTCGACTTCTTCGATCATCGGCAGAACCCGGGCCGGGGCGCCCCCGTGCAGGGGGCCACTCATCGCCCCGATCGCCCCAGACAGCGCAGCGGCCACGTCGGCTCCGGTCGAGGCGATCACCCGCGCGGTGAAGGTCGAAGCGTTCATCCCGTGCTCGGCCGCCGACACCCAGTAGGCATCAATCGCCTCGATGTGCCTGGGGTCCGGCTCACCGCGCCACCGGGTCATGAATCGTGCTGTGACGGTTGAACATTCGTCGATGACGCGCTGAGGTACCGCTGGCTGGTAAATGCCGCGTCCGGATTGCGCCACGTAGGACAGTGCCATCACCGAAGCGCGGGCGAGCTGGTCGCGGGCAGTCGGCTCGTTGGTGTCCAGCAGTGGCTTGTACCCCCAGATGGGTGCCAGCATCGCCAGGCCCGCCTGGACGTCGACCCGCACATCGCCGGTGTGGATCGGCAGCGGAAACGGCTCGGCCGGCGGCAGGCCGCGACCGAATTCGCCGTCGACCAACAGCGCCCACACATCGCCGAAGTGGACCCCTTTGCCCACCAGATCCTCGATGTCAACGCCGCGGTAGCGCAGTGCGCCACCGTCCTTGTCGGGTTCGGCGATCTTGGTGGTGAATGCCACGACGCCTTCCAGACCTGGGACAAAATCTTCCGGAACCACAGTCATGGGAAAATTCTCGCACC
>JAVROG010000106.1:0-13724 GCA_032162865.1 Mycobacterium sp.
GGAGCGCTGATTGCGCGTAACCGCCTGCTGCGCACTGCGTTCGGACCGTTGATCACCGGTCTGCAGACGATGCCGGCGATCGCGTGGTTTCCGTTCGCCATCATCTTTTTCGGTCTGAACACCTCAGCGATCCTCTTTGTGATCGTCATCGGCACCGTGCCCTCGGTGGCGCTCGGGGTGATCTCCGGTGTCGACCACATCTCACCCTTGCTGCTGCGCGCCGCGAAAACACTGCAGCTGAGGTCCGTGGCCCTATACCGGCACGTGATACTTCCGGCCGCGTTGCCGATGTTCGTCGCCGGACTGAAGCAAGGCTGGGCCTTCGCCTGGCGCAGCCTGATGGCCGGTGAACTCGTTGTCCTGGTCGCCAACACTTCGTCGATCGGGGTGCTGCTGGAGAATGCGCAGAATCTCACCGACATGCCCTCGGCGATCGCCATCATGACCGTGATCCTGGCGATCGGAATCTCCGTCGACGCATTGTTCAGCGCAGTGGACTTGCGGATCCGTCGGCGGTGGGGACTGCTGGACGATCGCGATGCCTGACGGTGATGCGGGCCGGCAGCCCTTCCGGTTGTGGGCGTTCGGCGACGCGCATGTCGGCACCGACAAGCATTACGGTCGAGAAAGTCTGGCGGAAGCAATCATTCAGTCCGAAGCCGGCGGGGCAGCTGGCGGACCACCATTCGAGTGGGATCTCGCAATTGATGTGGGAGACATGTCGGGAGCGCATCACAGTCTGCCTGACGATGCCGAGGGACTCGAAGTACGGAAACAGTTCGGTGCGCTGCGCCGGCACCGCCGCGAGGATGTCTATAGCGTGTGCGGCAATCATGACCGCAACGGCCTTGATGAACCGGAGGCATGGTGGTGGCGCAAGTGGATTGATCCGCTGGGTGAGCTCACCGAAAGCTCGGGAGTGGATGCCCGGGCGCGCCGCTATCCGATCACCGGAACCTGGGAGCGGTACTCCTTCCGGGTGGGCAATCTGCTCTTCTTGATGATGAGCGACCGCAACGAGCCGAGTCAGAAGGTCGGCCGAGGAACCCTGGGCGGAAATCCCGGCGGCGTGGTGAGCGGCGAAACCTTTCAGTGGTGGCAGGACATGGTTTTGGCGCACCGCGACCTCAACATCGTCTCGGTGCATCACTATGTCCTGAAGAACACCACCGTCGCCTCGGGGGAATGGGAAGGCGTGCGCAAGGGCGCCGACGGGGAATGGCAGGAGCACTACCACCGGCCATTCGCGCAGGGTACACCGCAAGGTGCATCATTTCTGTACTGGGTCAACAGCCAGCCCGACTCAGCGCAGTTCGAATCGTTTCTCGCCGAACAGCCCGGCCGCGTGGCCATGTGGCTCGCCGGACATACCCACACGCACCCCGACGACAACCACGGGGGAAAGACGCACATCGAAAAGCGCTGGGGCACCTGGTTTCTCAATGTCGCCTCGTTGAGCCGCCATCACATGCCGCTGACCACCCTGCCGGTGAGCAGGATGTTGACCTTCACACCCGCCAGCCGCGACGTACGTGTGCAGTGCTACCTGCACACCGATCAGCATGCCCCGCAGGGCTGGTACCCGCCCGCCGAACGGACGATCACCCTGCCCCGACCAGTCCAGTGGTGCTGACCGGCCTGTTAGCGGATGTGGAAGTGCGCCGGTTCGGGCGAAGCCAGCATGGACGTCAATGTCGCACGGTCGTATGGCCACAGATCGATGGTGTTGTTGTCGGTGAGATACCACGAGTTGCAGCCGGTGTTCCACACGGTCGGCGTCATCGCCTCTGACACATCGTCATTGAACTCGTCGGTCGCTTCCTCGGTCACCTCGATCGACGTCGCCTCGCCGTCGTGCAGCATCTGAAGGAATCGCACGATGTAATTGGCTGTGCGCTCTGCCGAGTACTGCAGCGGGATGGATCCGGTGGGAGAGTTCGGGCCCAGTACGGTGAACATGTTGGGAAATCCGGGAATTGCCGTCATCCTGTATGCCCTCGGGCCGCCTGCCCATGCTTTATCGATAGTGAGGCCGTCACGGCCGGTGATGTCCATTGGCCGCATGTAGTTATGCGGCTGGAATCCCGTGGCCAACACGATGACATCGGTCGGTCGATGCCGTCCGTCCGCCGTCCGGATCCCGGTCGGTGTGACTTCGGTGATCCGATCGGTCACCAATTCCGCATTGTCGGATTGTATTGCGCGGTAATAGGTTCCCGACACCACCTGGCGCTTGCACAACGGCTCGTAATCCGGGGTCAGCTTCTCCCGCAGCCCTTCATCACGAACCTGAAAGCGCAGGCACCACCGGGCATAACGCTGCACTGCGCGGCGCCGCCACGATGGACGGGTGGTGATGTCGGCGAGAATCCCAGATGCCCGCAGCAGCGTTTGGTGCAACCGGTGGTGGGCGGCCGGAAAGCGCTGCAGCGTCCTGCCGACAACGGCGCTCTGGCGCAACGACATTGGGGCCCACAAGATCCACTGCGGGGAGCGGACGTAATGCGTGATCGATGCGACACCGGGCTGCAGTGCGGACACGATCTGCACACCGGTGGAACCGGTGCCGATGACAGCGATGCGCTTGCGGTCGGTATTCACGGTGTCGTCCCAGCGGGCGGTGTGCACAATCGCGCCGGTGAACTCGTCGAGTCCCGGGATGTCGGGTATGGCCGGATGATGCAGCACTCCGGTGGCGCACACGACGACGTCAGACCCGATCTGTTCACCGTTGGCCGTGGTCAGTGTCCAGCTGCTGGTCTCCTCGTCCCATTGCGCCGCAACGACTTCGGTTTTCAACCGAATATGTTCGTCGAGACCGAGCGACTCGACGACGTCACGGTGGTAGCGCTGGATGTCTGGCCCATCGGCCCAGATATGCGACCAGTCAGCCTTCGGTGCGAACCCGAATTGGTAGAGCTGCGACGGCACGTCGCAGGTCAGACCCGGGTAGCGATTCCAATGCCACACCCCGCCGACGTCGGAGGCCTTTTCCAGCACGGTGACATCGGAGAACCCTCGCTGGCGGAAGACATGCAGCGCGGTGATTCCGGCCAGGCCGGCGCCAATGATCACCACCCGCGGCTCGCGCCTCACGCACCAACCCCGCTGGAGGCTCCGTCAGCTTTCAGGGCGTCACGCACGGTGCTGGGTGCGGTGCGCATGGCCGCCTCGAATGCCGCGCGACGTTTGGACCGGTTCATGAAGTTTGCGCCGAGTGCGGCGAGGTCGGCGGCGGTCGGCACAATCGGGACCACGCGTTGGCCTCTGGCCCGGGCCATGGCGATCTCGGCCCACAGGCCGGTCGACATCGGCCGCCGCAGCAGTCGGTATTCGGCGCCCCCACCAATTCCAGGCACCCGCACCCCCGGTGCGGACGCCATCGGCGCGACGACATAGACGACCTCCGCGTCTTCGGGGTCGATGAGATCCACCGATGCCGTCGACGCGGCACCTCCGTCGACATAGCGGCGATCGTCGATCGACACCGGCGGCATCCAACCGGGAATGGCCCAGGAGGCCCGAAGGGCTTCCGCTACCGTCGCTTTCGGTGATCCGACTGCGCCGAACGCGACCCGCTCTGCGTGCTGGAAGTCGTAGGCCACCATCCTGGTATCCGGATGCGCCAGCCGCCCGTCCGCTTGTTGAAAGCCGTCGGCAAGGCGCTGCAGCCACGCCGCATCGCCGCGACCGGTGGGCGCGATACCGGTCACCGCGGCCAGACCCGATTCGGATCGCACCAGCTTCGGATTGAGGAACCGAGGCCGCGGGACGGGAGGGAGTCCGCGGGGCGTGTCCTCGATGTGTCGGCGCAGTCGTGGGTCGGTCGCCTGGCCGCGATGCATCGCGACCAGGTCCGTCACACTGGCACCGCCGCCGAGCATCGTCACGATTTCGGCTCCCGCCGACGTGCCCTGCAGTACCGCGGCCTCGGCGGGATCGGCTCCGGTCTGTTCGGCTAGTGCCTGCAACGCCGCGACGGTCCAAGCTCCGCCGATCGTGCCGCCACAGCCGATCACCAACGCGGTTTTCGTCATTTCGATGAGTTTAGAGCGCAATCGCAACCGTGCTGGCGAAATCCTGTCGGTGCTGCGGAGGTGACTTCAAGCATGTATGCTCTGGACACCAACACCTTTGAGGCGCAAGTGCTTTCAGACCACGTGGCTCAGATGCCGCACTACCATGTTGTGACGCTGACCGACGGACAGTACCTGGACTACAGCGATGGCCTGACGGAGCCCGGCGCGATGGGGTACGCCGCCGATCTGATTTCACCCACGTCCGGGGGCCGGGACGAATCGCTCGAAGGGGTGTGGATCGCGAGAGCCGACCCGAAATCGTGCCCGTTGGCACACGGCGATGATCCCAAAACGGACAGCGAAGACGCCATGCTTTTCCTGGAGCGGGTAATGCAGTTCGAACCGTACTGGTCGGTGTTTGGGTGACCCGCGCCCGCTCACGCCTGCACTGGTAGCCGGCGCCCGATGATCGTCAGCGCACGCTCGGCCCAGCGGATGTTCTCCTGCTCGAACGAAATGCCGCGCACCAGCGTCAGGTAGGGACCCACGCGTTCAGCACCGGCCACGAATTCCTCTTCGGTGCGACCGGCGAGTAGCCGAGTCCGCAACCGCTCGTAGCGCTCGAGTTTGGCGATGGCCCACTGCAGCCGTTCGGCGACCGAGTCGCGAACCGCATGCGTGTCGCCGGCATCGGCGGCGGCGACCTTGATCATCAGTTCGTCCCGGATTGCCGACGGCTTGGGTGCTCTGGCGGTGAACTGCCGGATCGCCTCCCGACCCGCGTCGGTAAGCGAGTACATCCGCTTGTTCGGGCGGCGTTCCTGGTGAACGACGCGCGCCTGGATCAGGCCCTGCTCGGCGAGTCGGTCGAGCTCTCGATACAACTGTTGCGGGGTGGCCATCCAGAAGTTGGCGACCGAGGCATCGAACTCCTTGGCCAGGTCGTAGCCGGAGGACTCACCATCGAGGAGTGCGGCCAACACAGCGTCACGCAGCGACATCGGCCTATCATACAACGATGCACCTATTCAACAAAGTGATTATTTGCCTATGGACTTATCGGCGCTCAGGCTCTACCGTCGATCACACCTACTCAACAAATTGACTATGTGAGGTTTCCAGTGAGCGCTAAGCACCCATTCCGGAAAGCGGTAGAGGAACAAGACGAAGCTGCCATCGAAGCGATGCTGGCCGATGACGTCGTGTTCACCAGCCCGGTGGCGTTCAAGCCGTACGTCGGCAAGCCGATCACCGCGGCGATCCTGCGCGGTGTGTTGCGTGTCTTCGAGGACTTTCACTACATCCGTGAAATCCATGACAGCAACGGCCAAGACCATGCGTTCGTGTTCGAGACGGTCGTGTCGGGCAAGCGAGTCACCGGTTGCGACTTCCTGCACTTCAACGACGATGGTCTGATCGACGACTTCATGGTGATGGTGCGTCCGCTGTCTGGTGCGACAGCGCTGTCGGAGGCGATGGGCGCCCAATTCGAACGCATCCAGCAGGAGGCTCTCGAGTTCGCTCCCGAACTGAGCAAAGCGCAGGGGCACTGATCATGCGGATCGGATTGGCGATCAACTACGCGGGCGGCTTCAAGGAGGTGGCCGCCGAGGTGGCCGACCTCGAACGCGCCGGGCTGGATATTGTCTTTGTCCCCGAGGCGTATTCGTTCGATGCGGTGAGTGCGCTGGGCTATCTGGCGGCCAGCACCGAAACGGTTGAGTTGGCCTCGGGCATCCTGCAGCTCTACACCCGCACCCCCACCCTGACCGCGATGACCGCCGCGGGCCTCGACTACGTCTCCGACGGCCGGTTCACCCTGGGGTTGGGAGCTTCGGGTCCACAGGTCATCGAGGGATTTCACGGCGTGCCCTACGACGCCCCGATTGCCCGCACCCGCGAAGTCATCGAGATCTGCCGACAGGTGTGGCGCCGCGAGACCGTGCAGTACCAGGGCCAGCACTACACGATCCCGTTGCCGCCCGAGCAGGGCACCGGCCTGGGCAAATCGCTCAAGCTGATCAATAAGCCCGTGCGGGAACGCATTCCGATCCTGATCGCCGCGCTGGGACCCAAGAATGTCGAGCTGGCAGCCGAGCTGGCCGAAGGTTGGCAACCGATTTTTTATCTGCCGGAGAAGGCGCAAGACGTGTGGGGCAACGCGCTGGCTGCCGGGCGGGGCAAGCGCGACCCCGCATTGGGTGAGCTCGAGGTGTACGCCGGCCTGACGCTGGCGATCGGTGAAAATGTCGAGCCGCTGCGCGAGTTCGTCAAGCCGCACCTGGCGCTCTATATCGGCGGCATGGGGGCCAAGGGCAAGAACTTCTACCACACCCTGGCCACCAAGTACGGCTACGGCCCACAGGCCGACCGGATCCAGGAGCTGTATCTGGCCGGGGACAAGGAGGGCGCCGCCAAGGTCGTTCCCGACGATCTGGTGCGCGACGTCAACCTGATCGGCAGCCGCGAGTTCGTCAAGGAACGCGTGGCCGCGTATCGCGAGGCCGGGGTCACGACGCTGACCGTGGCGCCCATCGCGGCGACTCCGGGCGAGCGGGTCAAGCTCATCGAGACGCTGCGTGAACTGATCGACTGAGGAACGGTCACCCGGTCGGAACGGCGATCTCTGTCGAATCATCCCGACCGCGAAGCACCTTGGTATCGACAATGGCCCATCGCTGCGACTCCGACTCGTCCGCCCGGCTCACCGCCGCACCCGATGCGGCAACACCGCCGGACAGCTTGGCCACCTCGGTAAGTCGCGCCGCCTCGTTCACCGGGTCGCCGATCACGGTGTACTCGTATCGGTTGGGGTCGCCGATGTTGCCGGCCACCGCTACACCGGCCGACACTCCGATGCCGGCTGTGATCTGCTCGCCGGCAGGGTTCAGGCGGGTGTTGAGTTCCCGCGCGGTCGCGAGTGCGTGAGTAGCGCTATCGGGGTCGGGGATCGGGGCGCCGAAGATCGCCAGCGCGGCGTCGCCTTCGAATTTGTTGATCAGGCCGCCATTTCGCTCGACCGCGTTGACGATGACGGCGAAGAACTCGTTGAGCATCGTGACCAGTTCGCTCGGCTCCAAGATGGTCGCGAGTCGTGTCGAGCCGATCATGTCGACGAACAAAACGGCGACCTCGCGGTTCACCCCGCCCATCTCGAACCGGATGTCGTCGCGGGAAGCGACTTGCTCGGCCAGGCGGGCCACGTCGCGACCGACATGTCGACCGAACAGGTCGCGCAGGCGTTCCCGTTCGCGAAGGCCCCCGGCCATCATGTTGAATCCCGCTTGCAGCAGCCCCAGTTCGGACGCGTCGAAGACCGGCACAGTGGCCTCGAAGTCGCCGCGCTGGATGCGTTGCATGCCGCGCCTGACCTCGTCGATGGGATCCGCCGTGATTGCTGCGGTGAATGCGGCGATCACAAGTCCACTGGTGACGGCGCAGCCACCGAGTGCCAGCACCACCACGGCCAGGCGGTGGCCCGGGTAGTCGACAACCAGCGCGCTGGCAGCGACCAGCATCAGGCCGAACATGGGGACTCCGGTGCCCACCATCCAGGCGCCGACGCTTCGCAGCCGTAACCCCGGACGGCGCGGCTGTGTCGGGGGGTTCTTGGTGAGTAGATCCGCGACAGCGGGTCGCAGTGCGCGTGTGCACAACCAGTAGGAGATGGCCGTCGTGACCGCAGCACCCAAGACGATGTTGATGCCTAATGTCGTTGCAAGCCAGGGTGTATGGACGTTGATGGTCACGAAGAGCACTGCGGCCGCGAGCCACACGGTGCCGTGGATCACGGCCGTTCGAGTCGGCACCGATATCAGGGCGCTGGCCGCGGCCTCTTCGTCGGAATCAGCGGGGACGGTTAGCCATAGGTAGCCCCAGATGACACCGGCCGGGATCGCGATCAACGTGTAGATCGCGGTGGCAATGATGTTGAGCACCAATACGTGACGGTGGCTGAGGTCGGCGCCGGTCGGCAACGCCCAGAATGTCATCGTGGCGATCACCGCCGACCCGAGGACCGTCGGTACCACCACTCCCGACACCAGCAGCGCCCTACCGGAGCGTGCCACCCGATACGGTCGTCGCCGACGTAGGGCGGCGACGTTTCCCATCACCTTCGGTAGTAAACCAGTGCTACTGGGTAGCCGAACCCAGGCCTGCGGCGTCGGCGATTTCCCGCGCCCTTTCCACCCGCGCGTCGATCCATGACGTGTCAGGGGTTCCGGCCGCCGCCTTGTTCTGCGGCTGCTCCATTGCCCGGCGCATCACGCCTTCGGCGATGATCGCGAGTTTCCACAGCCCGAGAACGTGCCAGTACTGCAGCGCGGTCGAGTCGCGCCCCGTCGCGTCCAGGTACAGCCGGGTCATTTCCGCGCGATCGGGAAATCCGTCCAGCGTCGACGGCGCGAAGTCACCGGCACGCGCCTCGCCCGGTTCGGCCCAGTAGGTGAGCAGCGAGCCCATGTCGGCGAGCGGATCGCCCAGCGTGGACAGCTCCCAGTCCAGTGTTGCCACAATCTCGCCGGTCTCGGGCGAGGTGATCAGGTTGCGCAGATGGAAATCCCCATGCACCAAGCTGATTTCGCGTTGCTCGGGTGCGGCGGTGACCAATCGACGGGTGAGGTCGTCGAGCTCGGGCAGTTCCCGCGTCTTGGACAGTTCCCATTGTCCCGCCCAACGTTTGAGCTGGCGCGCAGCGTACGGCTTGTGGCTGGCCAGGTCCGCGAGGCCCACTTCAGCGAGGTCGACGGCGTGGATCTTCGCCAACGTGTGGGGCAGCGACAGGGCAATCTGACGACGTAGCTGCGGTGTCAGCGCCTCGGCGACCTTCATCGTGTCGACGACAAGGCCGTCGACGAAATCCATCAGCACCAACGGCACGTCGGAAAACTCCGGATCGGTTGTGGTGCCGAGGATTCGAGGGGCGGGCACATCGGTATCGGTCAGCGCCGCAAGAATCCGGGCTTCGCGGATGACGTCGTGTGCCGAGGCCAACAGATGACCCAACGGCGGACGGCGCAGGACCCAGGCCCGTCCTGCCGCGTCGGCAACTCGGTAGGTCAGGTTCGATTGCCCGAGTCCGATGCGCTGGAACTGCAGGGGAGCGTCGAATTCGATCCCCAGCTGAGCGAGCCACCGCGACACTGCGCCCGGATCGACGCCGACAACCTGCTGTGTCACTTCGGCGCGTCCTCCCGGTACTTGCGCAGCTCCTGACTGGCGATCGCCCGCTTGTGTACCTCGTCCGGCCCGTCGGCCAGGCGCAGGGTGCGTAGGTGCGCCCAGGCCATGGCCAAGGGGAAGTCGTCGGTGACCCCGCCGCCGCCGTGCACCTGGATGGCCCGGTCGATAATTTTCAGCGCGATGTTCGGCGCCGCGACCTTGATCGCCGCGATCTCGGTGCGCGCTTCCTTATTGCCGACCGTGTCCATCAGATAGGCGGCCTTGAGGGTAAGCAGCCGGATCATCTCGATGTCGATGCGCGCCTCAGCGATCCAGTCGCGGATATTTGCGTTGTCGCTGATCGGCTTGCCGAAGGTGACGCGCGACTGGGCGCGTTTGCACATCAGCTCTAACGCGCGCTCAGACATACCAATTGCGCGCATGCAGTGATGGATGCGCCCGGGACCCAGCCGGGCCTGGCTGATCGCGAATCCCTCGCCCTCGCCCTTGAGCACGTCCTTCGTCGGCACCCGCACATCGCTGAAGTCGATCTCGGCGTGCCCTTCGCGGTCCTGATACCCGAAGACCGGCAGGTTGCGCCGGATCGTGACGCCGGGTGCGTCGATCGGCACCACCATCATCGACTGCTGGCGATGCACCGCCGCGTTCGGGTCGGTCTTGCCCATCACGATCAGCACCTTGCAGTTGCGATGCATTCCGTTGGATGCGAACCATTTTCGGCCGTTAAGGACATAGTCGTCGCCGTCGCGGACCATGGAGAGTTCGACATTCGTCGCGTCCGAGCTCGCGACCCGCGGCTCAGTCATCGCGAAGGCCGAACGGATCTTGCCCTCCAGCAGCGGCTTGAGGTAGCGCTCCTTGTGTTCGTCGGTGCCGAACAGGGTGAACACCTCCATGTTCCCGGTGTCCGGGGCGCTGCAGTTACACGCCTCGGAAGCAAGGTGACTGTGGCCCATGACCTCGGCCAGCGGCGCGTATTCGAGGTTGGTCAGTCCCGGTCCCCACTCGGCGTGGGGGTGAAACAGGTTCCAGAGCCCCCGCTTTCGCGCCTCCGTCTTGAGGTCCTCCAGGATCGGCGGATGGAAATGCGGGTCGCCCGCATCCCGCATCTCCTCGTCGTAGACGGCCTCGGCCGGGTAGACATGGGAATCCATGAACTCGAGCAGATCTGACTGGTACTGCTTCGCGCGATCAGATACATCGAACAGGGACATGAGCACCTCTGATCTCTCCAGAACCGGTCTTAGACAAGTAGAAGGCAACGGAAAGGCAATGAGACCGGTGTGCTATCTGTCTACACCGCCTCGATGATCTCGTTTCGAGGTGTGCCGCGATGGGTAGGAACCGCTGCAGGCCGGAGCCACTTCGTCAGCGCGCGCTCACAACGGCTGGCGCGTCGCGCCTTGTCTTGGAGAGCGCCGCGGCGATGCAAAGGCCGGCGATGGCGAAGCAGCCGATGGTGTACCACAGGTTCCCGGTCGGGTCCCCTTTGTCGGTCACGCCGTTGACGGCGTTCAAGTGGTTCGGCAATGCGGCAGCCCACAACAGCGCCATGATCGCCAGGTACCCGATGGCGTAGCGGATCATGACTGGATCGGAGTATGCCGTCGGCGCGGACTCGCCGCTGCGGACTCGCTGCCACTGCTTGAAAAGCACCGTCACTGCAACGGCGGTCAGAACGGCCAGTTCGAGCCCATACATAAGCCCGAGCGCCACAGTGTTTTTCGACAGTCCACCGATAAGGGTGGCCGGCAGCGGAAGTAGCACAGTGCCGATTGAAGCGAGCACCCCGACCACCAGCGTGCGCCACAGGATCTGGGCACTCGTGAATGACCTGCCGTCGTCGACTTGGCGGCCTACGAAGAACTGGACGCAGAAAGCCAGCGAGGTGGGCCAGAGCGCGGCGAAGACCACAACGCTGGGAAGTGGCACGGAGTTGAACATCGGTTGGTTCAGCGGGTTATTGAGATCCCACTCCCACCAACGCAATTGCGGGCCGAGGTGATCGAAGATCTCGTAGAAGGCGTGGTGCACGAAGCCGACGCAAATCGCCCCTATCAGTGTTCCGTAGCGGCGGAAGACCCCCAGTGTCCGGACGATCTCGAACGCCACCGTGGCCATCATCGGGTAGATCGCGACGATGTAGAGCGGCAGTCGTCCCCATAGGAAATCCACCGTGAACACGTTGTGCGCGAACATGGTGTCGACATGATCCTGGATACCGAAAGCACTCGGGAAGTACAGCGGCGGTTCGATGATTAGCAAGTATGCGATCGCGCCGAACCACAACACCAGGTTGGTTGGATCGTTGTGCCGGCGCCACCGCATGAAGGCATAGATCAGCGCGAGTACCGCCCCGACAATCACCGTCACCTCGAGAATCGGCAGCGTCCAATTCTCCAGCGCCAGCGGGTTGCGCACCTCGAGGAGTCCTCCCGCCTCCTGACAGCTGAAGCCCAGTCGCCGGGCAAGCTCGGCAAACGTCCGCGCGCACATGTCAGCCATTCACTGCTCCCGCTTTTTGGCCTGCTGTGTACCAGGCTGTGACGTCGTACCCGGCGTCGTAACGGTCGAACCATTGGCCGGCCAGCGCGGGGAGTTTCTCGTGCGCCGGATTGTGATTGGGTAGCTGGCTGCGCACGATGCCCGCCACCGAGATCAGTTGCTTTCTAAGCGGCAGCTGGTCGAACGCGTTCGCCACCGGTCCGTGGTCGGCAGCTCGGGCGAACGGAAGTCGCTGCAGCACAGCCTGCTTGCAGCGGTATGTGCCGAACGTGGAAAGGGCGTCGACCTTGCGCTCCTCGAGTGGAACGTGCTTGTTGAAACCCTTCGCGGCGATCCGCACCACGTTGAGCACGTGCCTGAAGATCGACGGTGCCATCTTGACTCGGTACCAGGGGTCGCCGACGACGCCGTTGTAGATGATCAGGGCCGAGCTGCGATGTTCGACTTCCTCTACGAAGTGCCACAGGAACAACGAGGCCACCCGGTCGTCCCCGGGCGCGAACAGGATGTCGTCGTGGTCGAGCATGAGTTTGAAGACCGGGGTGAAGGTGGCCTCGAGGTCGGCGGTATAGGCCAACCGGTATTTCAGCGGCATGTTCGCGGTCAGATCGTCGAACTCCGCCACGACTTCGTCATAGGTCTCCTTGAGCCCCGGATAGCTCTTGATCAAGCCGCGGATATGGCCCCGGTGGGCCATCGAGTGCTGCCCTTCCTGGCGGACGAACGCGTCGGCCTCCGCGGCCACCTCGGGATCGTCGATCTGCGGCATGGCCTCGCTGATCATGCTGACGATCATCTTCTCGAACGGGACCGCCAGAAATGACACGGCGTTGGCCATGCCGGAAAACGCTGGATTGGTCTCGTTCCACAGGAAAGGAACGGGGTAGTCGGCGAACCCGAAGCGCATCTTTCTTACCTGAAGGTTTGTCACGACCTCGCCCTCGTCACCGGTAATCATACAAAAAATAGGACCAGTGTATGATCACAGCCGACGAGTTCATGTGTCAACGCCGCTTATCCTGCTGGGGTGACTACGGTGCCTTCGGCGGCTTCGGTGTTGGAGGCCAGGGATTGTCGTGGCGCGTAGAAGGGGCTGGGGCGGGAGCCCGCCTGCCACCGACGAGGAAGCCGTCGCGCGGATCGTGGCCGCTGCCGTGCACTTGCTCGCCGAAACCGGATCGGAGATCAGCATCTCCGATGTAGCGGCATCGCTAGGCGTCATCCGGCAGACGGTGTACCGCTACTTTCCGACTGCGGAGTCCCTGATGCGTGCCGCCGCGATCGCCTCTGTCGACGATTTCCTCGACAACCTCACCACGGCCGTGCGCGGGATTCACGACCCCGCCGATGCGATGACCGAGGGCGTGCTCTACAGCCTCGGCGCGGTCGCGCGGACCCCACATATCGGCATCCTGCTGTCCGCACCCCACATCGGCACGCAAGGGGGCGGGATCGCCTCTGCGGAGTCCCAGGACATCGGGATGCGGATGATCGGACGGTTCGAAGTCGATTGGGCCAGTTACGGTTACGACGAAGCGGCGCTACGCGAACTGGTCGAGTTCACGCTGCGCACCATGCTGTCGTTCTGGGTCGCGCCGAACGACCCGGCGCGGTCGCGAGAGGACTTACGCCGGTTTATCCGGCGCTGGCTGGGTGGTGCGATTCTGGCCCAGTAGGGACTAGGCGCGCGGATCCTCCGCGCCCTCATCGCCTGTTATTGCGTTGTTGAGCGTCTTGCTGGGCCGCATCACCGCTGTGGTCTTCTCCGCGTCGGGGTAGTAGTAGCCGCCGATGTCGGCTTCTTTGCCCTGCACTTCGTTCAGCTCCGACACGATCTTGTCTTCATTCTTGCTCAACACCTCGGCGAGCTTGCCGAAGTGCTTTTTCAACTCTTCGTCGTCGTCCTGGTCGGCAAGTTCTTGCGCCCAGTAGAGCGCGAGGTAGAACTGGCTGCCCCGGTTGTCGAGCTCGCCGGTCTTGCGCGATGGGCTCTTGTTGTTCTCCAGCAGCTTGCCG
>JAVROG010000107.1:0-8636 GCA_032162865.1 Mycobacterium sp.
TCAGCCCGGCCGAGCGGCGCCGCCGGGGAGGCGGGCCCATCGGCGGGAGCATCCCCGGTATCGGGCCGGTACCGGTTCCACGGGGTATCGGATAGGCACCAGTACCCCCAGGTATCGGGCCCGCGCCGGTTCCCTGGGGAATCGTGCCAACACCGGTGTTCCCCGGTATCGGGCCCGGACCGGTCTGCCCGGGTATCGGGCCTACCCCCGACCCACTGAGCGGGTCGTAGGACGAGCGGTATTGCGGCTGAGACGGCTGTTGGTAACGCCAGTCGAACTGCTGGTTGTAGCTTTGTTGCCCCTGGGCATAGGCGGGCGGCACCGGTTGGTTAGGCGCGGTGTTATAACCCGGCTGCTGCGGCGGTGGCGAATACATCGGGTGATTCGTCATGTCGCTAAGACGCTCTTCCTCTACTTTGGGGGCTTACTCAAGACCGATCGACCATGCATTGCTTTCACGGCGTTGGTTTTCAACAGTAACTGCACAACCAGCTTGCGCGCGCGTACTAAGAATCGACTGAGATAACGTTCTCCGAACCCCGTGAGTTCGTGCTGTCCCCGGCACTTTTTGCCGAACCCTTGCCGTGTCCCTTTTCAGGACCCTTGTCGGGGTGTTCCTCGGGAGTGTGGTCCTCGTCACCATCGTCCGCCGAATACGTCGGAATCGGCATCGGGCGGCCCGGAAGCAGCACGAATATCGATGTGCCCGGAGGGTCACCGGACGGGTCGGTGTCTTCGACACGCAACGATCCACCGTGGTTGAGCACTACCTGTTTGACGATCGCCAATCCAAGGCCCGAACCCGGCATCGCCCGCGCCGAAGTCGACCGGTAGAAGCGTTCGAACACCAGCCGCCGCTCCTGTGCGGGGATGCCGGGCCCACGGTCGGACACCACCAGCTCGGCGTGTGACGGGTCGAGCTGCCGCAGCGTGACTCCCACATGACTTCCGGGCGGGCTCCATTTCGCTGCGTTGTCCATCAGGTTCAATGCCGCTCGCGACAGCCCGGCCGGGTCACCGTAGACCTGCCAGGGAATGACCTCGACGTCGAAGTGAATATCGTTGCGGCGCCGCCGGACCCGCTCCAGGCTGCGGTCGATGACGTCAGCCAACTCGACCGGCTCGTGCACCGCGTGCCCGGCGTCGCCTCGGGTGAGGTCCACCAAGTCGCCTACCAGGGTCGACAATTCCTCGATCTGCCCCAGCACGTCGGCGCGTAGATCCACCATCTCCTGCTCGGGTAGCCGTGGCGCTCCAGGCGCCATCGAGGCCATCAGAAGCTCCACATTGGTACGCAACGACGTCAGCGGGGTGCGCAATTCGTGCCCGGCGTCGGTGACCAATCGCGCCTGTCGTTCCCGAGACTCCGCCAGCGCCCGCAGCATCAAGTTGAACGCCTCGGTCAGCCTGGCGAGTTCATCGCTGCCGAACACCGGAATGGGCCGGAGGTCATCGGTTCGGGCCACCCGTTCGGCCGCTTCGGTGAGGCGGCCGACCGGCCGCAGCCCCGCCCGGGTGACCATCCCACCGGCCACCGCGGCGACGGCGACACCCACCCCACCGACCATCAGCAACACGAAGCGCAGTTTGCCCATGACGTGTTCGGTCGGTTTCAGGCTTTTGGAGATCAGCAGCGAGCTGCCGTTCGGCAGGTGGATGGAAAGCACCCGCTGGTCGTCGGCGGTGCGCCGGGACATGAACAGCTCACCGCGGATGACGGCCTTCTCCGGCGTGCCGACGGGCAGGGTCTGCCCCGGTTGATTCGCGGTGTAGATCGATTTACCCGGGTTCACCAGCATCGCGTTGACGTCCGAGTAGGCGGTACCTTCGATGGCCTTGCCCGGATCGGCGGCCAGCGACCCGCTGGCGATCAACAGCTGCGCCCGGCTCTGCAGCTGGTTGTCGATGTCGCTGTAGAGCGCCGCGGAGATCACCGCGTAGACCGCGAGCGACATGAGCACGACGACCATCGCCACCATCGACATCGCCAGCAGCATGACCCGCCAGCGCAGCGACAGAGAGCTCGTCGCCCGCAGCGGTGCGCGGCGGCGGCGTCGTCGGAACCGGAACATCAGGGCGGCGTTTCGCGAAGCACGTAACCCACCCCGCGCACGGTGTGGATCAGCCGCAGCTCGCCGTCGGCCTCGGTTTTACGACGCAAATATCCGACGTAGACCTCGAGCGCATTGCCCGAGGTGGGGAAGTCGAATCCCCATACCTCTTCCAGGATCCTGCTGCGGGTCAGCACTCGCCGCGGATTGGCGATCAGCATTTCCAGCAGGGCGAATTCGGTACGGGTGAGGCTGATGCGGCGTTGCCCGCGGATGACCTCACGGGTGACCGGGTCCAGGCTCAGATCGGAGAAGGTCATCGCCACCGACTCGGCGGCATCCTCCGGTTTGGTGCGACGCAGCAGCGCCCGCATCCGCGCCAGCAGCTCTTCGAGGGCGAACGGCTTCGGCAGGTAATCGTCGGCCCCGGCGTCCAGGCCGGCGACCCGCTCGGAGACGGTGTCGCGCGCAGTGAGAACGAGGATGGGCAGGTCGTCGCCAGTGCTGCGCAACTGACGGCACACTTCCAGGCCGTCCAGCCGCGGCATCATCACATCCAGGACGACCGCATCGGGGCGCTCCCTGGCAATCGACTCGAGCGCCTCAACCCCGTCATGGGCTAAGTCGACCGAGTAACCGTTGAAGGAAAGCGACCTGCGCAGCGACTCGCGCACCGCGCGATCGTCGTCGACGACAAGTATTCGCACGGAGCCTAGTTTCGTACGAACGCCTGAGAGCGGCCTGAGAGGCGCGCCGAGGTGCTAGCGCTTGTCGAGGTCAATCAGGCCCAAGCGAGCGGCCTTGAGCAGCCGACGCGGCACCTTGTGCTTCTGGCCGGCCACGTTGACGTTGACCAGTCCGGTCGCGGTGGCCTTCCACTGCGAGCGTCGGCTTCGGGTGTTCGAGCGCGACATCCTGCGCTTGGGTACGGCCATGGTCGGGCCTAACTCCTCGTCTGGGTTTTCGGTTCGGGCGTGTCGCGCTCGATGACCTATCTCTGGGACCTACGAGACATGCGGCCGAACTGCGACAGTTGACGTTAAGGGTAGTCGGTGACCTGCTGGTCGCCAAAATGAGCCCGCCGGGTGGCCTGCGGTGCGCCCCTGGTGTGCCCCCGCCTGCGCGCGGGCGTGGCCCCCGCCTGCGCCGAAACTGAAGCCTGGGCGATGCTCGTCAGCGGGTCGTGTGCATGGTGTCAGTGTCGAAGTGGCTGCACTGCGTAGAGCCGGGTTGACGCGACACCCGCGGCACCCGCTAACCTACCGGTTGGTTGGTTGATTGCCTGCGCCCGCCGCACAATCCCAATGGAGGGAGGACGCGCATTGGCTCCCGATTCTGGCGCCGTGCGTATCGCGAACTGTTCCGGTTTCTATGGCGACCGGCTGTCGGCCATGCGCGAGATGCTCACCGGCGGCGAAGTGGACTACATCACCGGGGACTACCTGGCCGAGCTGACTATGCTGATCCTGGGTCGCGACCGGATGAAGAACCCCGACCGCGGTTATGCCAAGACCTTCCTCACCCAGCTCGAGCAGTGCCTGGGACTGGCCCACGATCGCGGGGTGCGCATCGTGGCCAACGCCGGTGGTCTGAACCCGGCTGGGCTCGCGGACGCCGTCCGGGCCCTTGCCGAGCGGTTGGGTATCCCGGCGCGGGTGGCCCACGTGGAAGGCGATGACCTGCAGGCGCGGGCCGCCGAGCTGGGACTGGGTTCGCCGCTGACCGCCAATGCCTATCTGGGCGGATGGGGCATCGCTGATTGTCTCAACGTCGGTGCCGACGTGGTGGTCACCGGCCGTGTCACCGACGCCTCGGTGATCGTCGGATCCGCTGCCGCGCACTTCGGTTGGGGACGCACCGATTACGACCAACTCGCCGGCGCCGTCGTCGCGGGCCACGTGATCGAATGCGGCACCCAGGCCACCGGCGGCAACTTCTCCTTTTTCCGGGAAATCCCTGACCTGACTTACGCCGGCTTCCCACTGGCCGAGGTCTACGGCGACGGCTCCTCGGTGATCACCAAGCACCCTGGCACCGGCGGGCTGGTCAGCGTCGACACCGTGACCGCTCAGCTGCTCTACGAGATCACCGGCGCCCGCTACGCCAACCCGGACGTGACGGCCCGGATGGACACCATCGAACTCTCGGCCGACGGACCCGACCGGGTCCGCATCAGCGGCGTGGTCGGCGAACCGCCCCCACCGACGCTGAAGGTGTCGCTGAACAGCATCGGCGGGTTCCGCAACGCCATGACGTTCGTGTTGACCGGTTTGGACATCGAGGCCAAGGCAGAGTTGGTGCGACGCCAGCTCGAGGCCACGCTGACGGTCAAGCCGGCTGAGTTGGAGTGGACGCTGGCCCGCACCGACCACCCCGATGCCGACACCGAAGAGGCCGCCAGCGCGCTGCTGAGTTGCGTGGTCCGCGACCCGGATCCCGCCAATGTGGGACGCAAGTTCTCCGCGGCGGCAGTCGAATTGGCATTGGCGAGCTATCCGGGATTCACGGCCACCACCCCGCCCGGCGACGGTCAGGTGTACGGCGTCTTCACCCCCGGCTACGTCGACGCCGACCAGGTGCCGCACACCGCGGTACATCCAGACGGGGAACGTCACGAGATTCCTTGTGCCACGGATACATTGGCACTCGCACCGGCCGACACGCCGGCGCTCCCCGACCCATGGCCGGTCGAACCGACCCGGCGCGTGCCGCTGGGCCTGATCGCGGGTGCCCGCAGCGGCGACAAGGGCGGCTCTGCGAATGTCGGAGTGTGGGTCCGCACCGACGACCAGTGGCGCTGGCTGGCCAACACGCTGACCGTCGAGTTGCTCAAGCAGTTGCTTCCCGAAGCGGCCGAACTCGAGGTGACCCGGCATGTGTTGCCGAACTTGCGGGCGGTGAATTTCGTGATCGAGGGAATCCTGGGACAAGGCGTGGCCTACCAGGCGCGCTTCGATCCACAAGCCAAGGGGCTGGGCGAATGGTTGCGCAGCCGCCACGTCGACATTCCGGAAGGCCTGTTATGAATCTCTGGACGACCCTGTGAACCTGTGGAATACGCCGGAGCGCGAGCAACTGCGAAAGACGGTGCGTTCCTTCGCCGAACGTGAAGTCTTACCCAATGTCAATGCGTGGGAACGCAGCGGCGACCTGCCCCGCGACTTGCACCGCCGCGCTGGAGAAGCGGGCCTGCTGGGGGCGAATTTTCCCGAGTCGGTCGGCGGTGGTGGTGGTGACGGCGCCGACGCCGTGATCATCTGCGAGGAGATGCATCAGTCCGGCGCCCCGGGTGGGGTTTTCGCCTCGTTGTTCACCTGCGGCATCGCCGTGCCACACATGATCGCCTCCGAGGATGAACGACTGATCGAAACCTATGTCCGCCCGACGCTGGCCGGCGCGAAGATCGGCGCGCTGGCCATCACCGAACCCGGTGGCGGTTCCGACGTGGGGCATCTGCGGACCGCCGCAGTCCGGGATGGCGATCACTACGTGATCAACGGCGCCAAGACCTACATCACCTCCGGGGTGCGCGCCGACTTCGTCGTGACCGCGGCGCGCACCGGAGGGCCTGGCGCGGCCGGGGTTTCGCTGATCGTGGTCGATAAGGGAACGCCCGGCTTTGAGGTGACACGCAAGCTGGACAAGATGGGCTGGCGGTCCTCCGACACCGCCGAACTGGCCTACACCGACGTGCGGGTGCCAGCGGAAAACTTGGTCGGCGTCGAGAACACCGGCTTCTTGCAGATTGCACAGGCTTTCGTCTCCGAGCGCATCGGCCTGGCCGCACAGGCATATTCGAGCGCGCAACGGTGTCTGGACATCACTGCGCAGTGGTGCCGCGACCGGGAAACCTTTGGCCGGCCGTTGATTTCGCGTCAATCGGTGCAGAACACCCTGGCCGAGATGGCTCGCCGCGTCGACGTTGCCCGCGTCTACTCGCACAACGTGGTGGAGCGCCAACTTGCAGGGGAAACCGACCTGATCGCCCAGGTGTGCTTCGCCAAGAACACCGCCGTCGAGGCCGGAGAATGGGTGGCCAACCAAGCTGTCCAATTGTTCGGCGGCATGGGATACATGGCCGAGTCCGAAGTCGAACGCCAGTACCGGGACATGAGAATCCTGGGGATCGGCGGCGGAACCACCGAGATCCTCACCGCACTGGCCGCCAAACTGCTGGGATACCAATCGTGACGGCTCTGCGGTCCACCCTCGACCCGAATAGCGATACGTTCGCCGACGCGGCCGCGGCCATGACCACCAAGCTCGACGAGATCAACGCCGAGCACGCCAAAGCGCTGGCAGGAGGCGGGCCCAAGTACGTCGAACGCCATCACGGTCGCGGGAAGCTCACCGCACGCGAGCGCATCGAACTGCTACTGGATCCGGATTCGCCGTTCCTGGAACTGAGTCCGCTGGCCGCCTACGGCAGCAAGTACCAAGTGGGCGCCACCACGGTGACCGGCATCGGCGTGGTCGAAGGTGTCGAGTGCATGATCACCGCCTTCGACCCGACCGTCAAAGGCGGCACCAGCAACCCGTGGACGATCAAGAAGGGCTTCCGGGCCAACCAGATTGCTTTCGAAAACCGGCTGCCGGTAATCACTCTGGTGGAATCCGGGGGCGCCGACCTGACCGTGCAGAAGGAGATCTTCGTCCCCGGTGGGCAGCAATTCCGCGACCTGACCCGGCTATCTGCGGCCGGCATCCCCACCATCGCACTGGTATTCGGTAATTCTACCGCCGGCGGCGCCTACGTGCCGGGCATGTCCGATCACGTGGTGATGATCAAGGAACGCTCCAAGGTGTTCCTGGCCGGCCCGCCACTGGTGAAGATGGCCACCGGCGAAGAGTCCGACGACGAATCGCTGGGTGGAGCCGAAATGCACGCCCGCATCTCGGGTTTGGCCGACTACTTCGCACTCGACGAGCCCGACGCGATCCGGATCGGGCGTCGCATTGTGGCCCGGTTGAACTGGGTCAAGAAGGGACCGAAGCCGCGGCCGGTCACCGAGCCGCTTTTCGATACCGAGGAACTGATCGGCATCGTGCCCTCAGACCTTCGCATTCCATTCGATCCGCGCGAGGTGATCGCCCGCATCGTCGACGGGTCCGCATTCGACGAATTCAAGCCGTTGTACGGCTCTTCGCTGGTGACGGGCTGGGCACAACTGCACGGCTACCCGATTGGGATCCTGGCCAACGCCCGCGGCGTGCTGTTCAGCGAGGAGTCACAGAAGGCCACCCAGTTCATCCAGCTGGCCAACCGCTCCGACACTCCGCTGTTGTTCCTGCACAACACCACCGGCTACATGGTGGGCAAGGACTACGAAGAGGGCGGGATGATCAAGCACGGCTCGATGATGATCAACGCCGTGTCCAACTCGACCGTCCCGCACATCTCGCTGCTGATCGGGGCCTCCTACGGCGCCGGCCACTACGGCATGTGCGGGCGGGCTTACGATCCCCGGTTCCTGTTCGCCTGGCCCAGCGCCAAATCCGCGGTGATGGGCGGCGCTCAACTCTCCGGCGTGCTGTCGATCGTGGCCCGCGCGGCTGCCGAGGCCCGCGGGCAACAGGTCGACGAAGCCGCCGACGCCGCGATGCGGGCCGCCGTCGAAGGCCAGATCGAGGCCGAGTCGCTGCCCATGGTCCTGTCCGGGATGCTCTACGACGACGGGGTGATCGACCCCCGAGACACCCGCACCGTGCTGGGAATCTGTTTGTCCGCTATTGCCACCAACCCGATCAAGGGGACGTCGAACTTCGGCGTCTTCCGGATGTGAGCGTCATGCCAATCACGAGAGTGCTGGTCGCCAACCGCGGCGAGATCGCCCGACGAGTGTTCGCCACCTGCCGGCGGCTGGGTCTGGGCACCGTCGCGGTGTACACCGACCCGGACGCGGCAGCCCCGCACGTCGCCGAGGCCGACGCCCGGGTGCGGTTGCCGCAAACCAATGACTATCTGAACGCCGAGGCCATCATCGCCGCCGCGCGTGCCGCCGGGGCCGACGCGCTGCACCCGGGCTACGGATTTCTCTCGGAGAACGCCGACTTCGCTGCCGCCGTGCAGGCGGCAGGCCTGACCTGGATCGGCCCGCCGGTGGACGCGGTGCGCGCGATGGGCTCCAAGATCGAGTCCAAGAAACTGATGTCCGCCGCCGGGGTTCCGGTGCTCGAGGAGCTCGACCCGAACACCGTCACCGAAGCCCAGTTGCCGGTGCTGGTCAAGGCATCTGCGGGTGGCGGCGGCCGCGGTATGCGGGTAGTTCGTGAATTATCCGCATTGCCAGGCGAAGTCGAAGCCGCGCAGCGGGAGGCGCAGTCCGCGTTCGGCGATCCGACGGTGTTCTGCGAGCGCTACCTGCCCACCGGACACCACATCGAGGTGCAGGTCATGGCCGACATCCACGGCACCGTGTGGGCCGTCGGTGAGCGGGAATGCTCCATCCAACGACGGCACCAGAAGGTCATCGAAGAGGCACCTTCACCTTTGGTCGAGCGGACACCGGGCATGCGCGCCAAGCTGTTCGAGGCGGCCCGGTTGGCCGCATCGGCTATCAGCTACACCGGTGCGGGCACGGTGGA
>JAVROG010000108.1:0-8005 GCA_032162865.1 Mycobacterium sp.
GTTCGGCCGCGGCTGCGCCGATACCCGACGATGCACCGGTGAGCAGGATGCGCTTGCCCGTCAGGTCGACCGGCTTGATCGCGGGCCGGTTCATCAGCAGTTGTGGCGAGATCGGCGGCCGCATGCCGGCCATGACGATCTGCTCGGTCAACCGCCGCAGCGGACTCTTGCTCACGTGGGGAGTCTAGGCCTGCCGTCGTAGGCACTTCCGCGTCTCAGAAGTACCGCGGGAAGGGCGTCCAATCCGGGGGCCGCTTCTCCAGGAACGCGTCGCGGCCCTCGACGGCCTCATCGGTCATGTAGGCCAGCCGGGTGGCCTCGCCGGCGAACAGCTGCTGACCCACCAGCCCGTCGTCGAGCAGGTTGAACGCAAACTTCAACATCCGTTGCGCCTGAGGCGATTTGGCGTTGATCTCAGCTGCCCACTGCACGCCCACCCTTTCCAGCTCCGCATGGTCGACTACCTCGTTGACCGCGCCCATGTGGTGCATCTGTTCAGCGGTATACGGCCGGCCCAGGAAGAAGACCTCGCGGGCGAATTTCTGGCCCACCTGACGGGCCAGGTATGCGCTGCCGTAGCCACCGTCGAAGCTGCCGACGTCGGCATCGGTCTGCTTGAAACGCGCGGGCTCGCGACTTGCCAGAGTGAGGTCGCAGACCACGTGCAGGCTGTGCCCGCCCCCGGCGGCCCACCCGTTGACCAGGCAGATGACCACCTTGGGCATGAACCGGATCAGCCGCTGCACCTCGAGGATGTGCAATCGGCCGGCGCGGGCCGCGTCGACCGTTTCCGCGGTCTCTCCGCTTGCGTACTGATAGCCGCTGCGCCCGCGGATGCGCTGGTCGCCGCCGGAGCAGAACGCCCAGCCACCATCCTTCGGCGACGGCCCGTTGCCGGTCAAAAGCACCACACCCACGTCGGGCCACATCCGCGCGTGGTCGAGAACCCGATAAAGCTCATCGACGGTGTGTGGCCGAAATGCGTTACGCACCTCGGGGCGGTTGAACGCCACCCGTACCGTCGGGTCCTGCACGTGACGGTGGTAGGTGATGTCGGTCAGATCGTCGAACCCGTCGACGATTCGCCATTGCGCCACGTCAAATGGATTGTCACTCAAGGTTCTTGAACTCCATCCTGGTTGATGGTGAGGTCGCCGCAGCTGATCGTCTGTGCGGTCGTCACCACGGGGTCCTGTTCTGACGTGGCCGTGAGGGTATCGGAGCGGCCGGTGGCGGCCCGGTTACCGGTCAGATCGACCTCGGTGCGGCGCACGGTCCACAATCCGCCACTTTCCAACGCCTGGAGCGCGACGAGCCGGCGGCCGCCGCCGAGGTCGCTGCAGCCGACCCCGGTCCCGTTGCCCGCCAGGTTCTCCAGATCGAACAGAAACGGCCTGCCGTAATGACTGTCGACGACGGTTTGCAACCGGCAGTCGGCGAACACGTATAGGTGCGCGCTGCGGCCGTTGCTGACAAGTACCTGGTGGCCACCATCGTTCTGGGCATCAATAGCCAACGCGCGCAGCGGCATTGGGCTCGCTGAGGAGATTTCCACGTCGCTGTTCGCCCCGCTCGCGGTGCTGACGCCGACGACGCGGGTCGTCGCGCCGTTCGCCGCTTGCGACTTTCCGATCCATAAAGTGTCGCCCACGCCGTCGCCGTCGAGGTCACCCACCTGCCGGCTGGCCGCACCGGGCGGGGCAGGGGAGCCCGTCGGCGCGCAAACCGCCGCAGCGAAGGATCGCGGCGCGGGCAGCAGGACAGCCGTCACCAATAGCGGCACCACCAACAGCGCACGCCTCACCCGAACTACACCGGGTCGAAACGGAAGACGGCGCAGCGCCCGGCCAGTGCCTCGAACTCCTCGGGCTGTCCCTCTCGGACCAGTCCGGTCCGCTTCATGAAACTCACGCCCGTAGGCACCTCGCTCGGAAACGCCCGCAGCACCGGTTTGGCTTCCTCGGGGGACAGTTCCACCATCCGGACGCGTTCGGCGGTGCGGCCGCGGGCCAACGTGACTTCGCTTGCGGCCCTGACGTTTCGCACCCAGTCGGCACCGGGGAAGCCGGCCACCACGTACCGCTCGCCGTCCAGGGTCATCGGCGTCACCGGCGTCGAGCGTGGAGTGCCAGACTTGCGACCCGGGACCGTCAACACCACCGGGCTTTCGCCGCCGAAGCTCATGCCCAGCTTCGACATCTGGATGACGACCTTGTTTGCCGGCTTCAGCCACCAGGGCGGCTTGATCTTTTCAGCCATGCTCGCCACAGTAGTCAGTCGCCGCCCAGCGTGAAGCCAGCTTCACACTCGGCCGCGAACGTGAAGGCAGCTTCACGTTCGACGAAGCCTCAGCCCACGGCGCGCCCGGCGCCCTCCCAGAACTGCGCGCGGACGGCCTTCTTGTCGGGCTTGCCCAGTCCGGTCAACGGCAGGGCGTCGACGACGACTACCCGTTTGGGTGACTGCACCGAGCCCTTGCGCTCCTTGACTGCGGATTGAACGTCAGCCGTCATGGCCTCGATTGCAGCGTCGTCGCGGGCGGCGTCGGCACGCAGCACCACTACGGCGGTGACGGCCTCGCCCCACTTCTCGTCGGGCGTGCCGACCACGCACACCTGCGCGACGGCCGGGTGCTCGGCGATGACGTCCTCGACTTCGCGGGGGAACACGTTGAAGCCGCCGGTGACGATCATGTCCTTGACGCGGTCGACGATGAAGTAGAAGCCGTCCTCGTCCTCGCGGGCCATATCGCCGGTGTGTAGCCAGCCGTCTTTAAACGTCTCGGCCGTGGCTTCCGGCAGATTCCAATAACCACCGGCCAAAAGTGGCCCGCTGACGCAGATTTCGCCCGGCTCGCCCTGCGGCACCGGCTTGCTGTCGTCGCCGAGCAGCGCCACCCGCGCGAAGAGCGTCGGGCGCCCGCAAGAGGTCAGCCGCTTCTCGTCGTGATCGGCCTTGGCCAGGTAGGTGATCACCATCGGCGCCTCGGACTGCCCGTAATACTGGGCGAAGATCGGGCCGAATCGCCGGATCGCCTCGGCCAGTCGCACCGGGTTGATCGCCGAGGCGCCGTAGTAGACGGTCTCCAGCGAGGACAGGTCGCGGGTCTGCGAATCCGGATGGTCCATCAGCGCGTAGAGCATCGACGGCACCAACATGGTGGCCGTAATACGTTGTTCTTCAATTACTCTCAGCACTTCGGCCGGGTCGAACTTGGCCAGCACCACCATCTCGCCGCCCTTGACCACGGTGGGCGTGAAGAACGCGGCGCCGGCATGCGACAGCGGCGTACACATCAGGAAGCGCGGGTGCTCGGGCCATTCCCATTCGGAGAGTTGGATTTGGGTCATGGTGGCGATGTTCCCGGTGGTGCCGAGCACGCCTTTGGGCTTGCCGGTGGTGCCGCCGGTGTAGGCCATACCGCCGATGTGGTCCGGCGGCAGATCGGCGATCACCAGTGGCTTCGGCTCGAACTTGGCCGCTTCGGCCGACAGGTCGACAGCCACATCTTTCAAGGCGTCGGGAACGGGGCCGATGGTAAGGATCTGCTTCAGCGAGTCCACCTTCTGCAGCAGGCCCAGGGCGCGCTCGACGAACATCGGGTTCGGGTCGATGATCAATGAGCTGGCGCCGGCGTCGGAGAGCACGTAGGCGTGGTCGTCCAGCGAGCCCAGCGGGTGCAGCGCGGTGCGCCGGTAACCCTGGGTCTGGCTGGCGCCCAAGCACATCAGCACCTCGGGCCGGTTCAGCGCCAGCAGTCCGACGGTGACGCCGGTGCCGGCACCGAGGGCCTCAAATGCCTGGACGTACTGGCTGATCCGCTCGGCCAGCTGACCACCGGTCAGTGTGGTGTCGCCGAGGAAAAGCACCGGCCGGTTCTTGTGGCGCTTGAGTGCGCCCGCAAGCAGGTGGCCGTTGTGGGTGGGGTTGCGCAACAGATCGTCACTCATAGGGCAAGACTAGAACGTGTTGCAATTCGGGTCAGCCGCACCCTTCGCGACCGCAACCATCACTAGGCCTAACTGTGGCGACCCGCTTCGTCCGGCTCCGCCGCACTCGCGATCGCCACTAGGATTCCCGCTTATGACCGCCGCAGATGTCGTCATTACCGGAACCGTTCTCACCGTCGATGAAAACCGACCTACGGCCGAGGCGCTCGCCGTGGCCGACGGCAGGATCATCGCCGTGGGTGACCGCACCGAGGTCGCCGCGTTCATCGGCCCCGACACTCGGACCATCGACCTCGGTGACGGCTGCGTCATGCCGGGTTTCGTTGAGGCCCACGGCCACCCGCTGATGGAAGCCATCGCGCTGTCGGATCGGATCGTCGACATCCGCCCGGTCACCATCCGCAGCGCCGACGACGTGGTCGAGGCGATCCGTAGCGAGGCCGCGCGCCGGAAAGACACCGGTGCCTACCTCAACGGCTGGGACGCGCTGCTGCAGGACGGACTGCCCGAACCCACCCTGAACTGGCTTAACGACATCGCCCCGGACGGCCCGCTGGTGATCATCCACAATTCCGGCCACAAGGCCTACTTCAACTCCCGAGCCGCCGAGCAGGGCGGCCTGAACCGCGACACTCCCGACCCCAAGGGCGCCAAGTACGGCCGGGATGGCAACGGGGAACTCGACGGCACCGCCGAGGAAATACAGGCGGTGTTCCCGCTGTTGGGCGGTGCCATCCAGCCCGGCAACTACCCGGACATGCTGCGCGCCGAGTGTGCCCGGCTCAACGAGGCGGGGCTGACCACCTGTTCGGAGATGGCGTTCGACCCGAAGTTCAAGCCGGTGGTCGAGCTGCTGCGCAACGAGCTGACGGTCCGGTTGCGCACCTATGAAGTCTCCAACGTGCAGATGTCCACCGAGGCGACCCCAGGCGAGGGCGACGACATGCTGCGTCAGGTCGGCATCAAGATCTGGGTGGACGGCTCGCCCTGGATCGGCAACATCGCACTGTCGTTTCCGTACCTGGACACTCCGGCCACCCGCACCGCGGGCATCCAGCCTGGGTCCTGTGGATGCGCCAACTACACCCGTGAACAGCTGACCGAGATTGTGGGCGCCTACCTGCCGTTGGGTTGGCAGATGGCCTGTCACGTACAGGGCGACGCCGGCGTCGACACCATTCTGGATGTCTACGAGGAAGCGTTGCGCCAGCATCCGCGCGACGACCATCGCCTGCGGCTCGAGCACGTCGGCGCCATCCGGCCCGAGCAGCTGCAGCGAGCCGCCGCGCTCGGGGTCACCTGCAGCATCTTCGTCGACCAGATCCACTACTGGGGCGATGTCATCGTCGACGGACTATTCGGGCCGGAGCGCGGTTCCCGCTGGATGCCGGCCGGGTCCGCCGTGGCCACCGGCATGCGGATCTCGCTGCACAACGACCCTCCGGTCACGCCCGAGGAGCCGCTGCGCAACATCAGTGTGGCCGTCACCCGGGTGGCCCCGAGTGGGCGGGTGCTCGGCCCGGAGGAGCGGCTCACCGTCGACCAGGCGATTCGGGCGCAGACCATCGATGCCGCCTGGCAGCTGTTCGCCGACGACGTGATCGGCTCGCTGGAGGTCGGCAAGTACGCCGACCTGGTGGTGCTGTCGGCCGATCCCCGGACTGTGCCGCCCGAGCAGATTGCCGACCTCGAGGTGCGTGCGACCTTCCTTGCCGGTCGGCAGGTCTACCGGCAGTGACGCCGGCTGTGCCCAGCCTGCCGGACCTGCTGGAACGCTTGCACGTGGTGGCGCTGCCGATGCGGGTGCGTTTCCGCGGCATCACCACCCGTGAAGTGGCGTTGATCGAGGGCCCCGCCGGGTGGGGCGAGTTCGGGGCGTTCGTGGAGTACGGCCCGGCCGAGGCCGCGCACTGGCTGGCGTCGGCGGTCGAGGCGGCCTACCGCGAGCCGCTGCCGGTGCGGCGCGACCGTGTCCCCATCAATGCCACCGTGCCGGCCGTCAGCGCCGCCGAAGTGCCAGACGTGCTGGCGCGATTTCCCGGCGTCCGCACCGCCAAGGTGAAGGTCGCCGAGCCGGGACAGCGCCTGGCCGATGACGTGGATCGCGTCAACGCGGTGCGGGAGCTGGTCACTACCGTGCGGGTGGATGCCAACGGCGGCTGGAGCGTTCAGGAGGCGGCCCGGGCGGCCCAAGCCTTAACGGCCGACGGCCCGCTCGAGTACCTGGAGCAACCGTGCGCCACCGTTGCCGAGCTCGCCGAGCTGCGGCGCCGGGTGGACGTACCGATCGCCGCCGACGAAAGCATCCGCAAGGCCGACGACCCGTTGGCCGTGGTCCGCGCCGGTGCGGCCGATATCGCGGTGCTCAAAGTCGCTCCGCTGGGCGGGATCTCGACGCTATTGTCCATCGCCGCGCAGATTGACATCCCGATCGTGGTCTCCAGCGCGCTCGACTCGGCTGTCGGAATCAGCCGTGGCCTGTCTGCCGCGGCGGCCCTGCCGGAATTGCGGCACGCCTGCGGGCTGGCCACCGGGCGATTGTTCGTCGACGACATCGCCGACCCGGCACCGCCGGTCGACGGCTTCCTTCCGGTCGGGCCAGTGGTGCCCGATCCGGCGCGGCTAGAGGCCTTAACGGCGGCCCGCGACCGGCGGCAGTGGTGGATTGACCGGGTCAAGACCTGCTACCCGTTGCTTGTACCGTCGTTGGGTGATCAACCTGGCTTATGACGACAAGGGGACCGGTGAGCCGGTTGTCTTCATTTCCGGTCGTGGTGGTGTCGGACGCACGTGGCAGCTACACCAGGTTCCGGCGTTCCTGGCCGCCGGATATCGCTGCGTCACCTTCGACAATCGTGGGATCGGCGCCACCGAGAACGCGCAAGGTTTTACGACGCAAACCATGGTCGCCGACACCGCGTCGCTGATCGAATCCCTGGGCCTGGGCCCGGCGCGCATCGTCGGGGTGTCGATGGGCTCGTTTATCGCGCAGGAACTCATGGTGGTCCGGTCGGAGTTGGTCAGCTCGGCGGTGCTGATGGCCACGCGCGGCCGGCTGGACCGCTCGCGCCAGTTCTTCCACCAGGCCGAGGCCGACCTCGGCACGTCAGGCATCGAGCTACCCGCCACCTACGACGCGAAAAACCGCTTGCTGGAAAACTTTTCCCGCAAGACCATCAACGATGACGCGGCCGTCGCCGACTGGATCGCGATGTTCAGCATGTGGCCCACCAAGCTCACCCCGGGCTATCGCTGCCAACTGGATGTGGCGCCGCAGACCAACCGATTGCCCGCCTACCGCAATATCGCCGCCCCGGTACTGGTGATCGGCTTCTCCGACGATGTGGTCACGCCGCCTTACCTGGGCCGCGAGGTTGCTGACGCCCTGCCCAACGGCCGCTACCTGCAGATCCCCGACACCGGGCACCTGGGGTTCATGGAGCGTCCGGAAGCTGTCAACGCCGCGATGCTGAAGTTCTTTGCGGGAGCCAAAGCCTGAGTTCGCGTGTGACACCCTGTAGTAGTGAACCCCTCGACGACACAGGCTCGCGTGGTCGTCGACGAGTTGATCCGTGGCGGGGTCCGCGATGTAGTGCTGTGCCCGGGCTCGCGGAACGCGCCGCTGGCATTCGCGTTACAGGACGCCGATCGGGCCGGCCGGCTCCGGCTGCACGTGCGTATCGACGAACGCACCGCCGGCTACTTGGCCATCGGGTTGGCGGTCGGGGCCGACGCACCGGTGTGTATCGCGATGACGTCGGGCACCGCGGTGGCCAACCTGGGGCCTGCGGTGGTCGAGGCCAATTACGCCCGGGTGCCGCTGATCGTGCTGTCGGCCAACCGGCCTTACGAATTGCTGGGTACCGGCGCCAACCAGACCATGGAGCAGCTGGGCTATTTCGGTACTCAAGTCCGCGCCACCGTCAGCCTCGGACTGGCCGAGGACGTGCCCGAACGGATACCCGCCCTCAACGCCACCTGGCGATCGGTCACCTGCCGAGTGTTGGCCGCCGCCATAGGTTCTCGTACCGCTAACGCCGGGCCCGTGCACTTTG
>JAVROG010000109.1:0-6114 GCA_032162865.1 Mycobacterium sp.
TTCGGATACCTACTCCAGCAAGACCTTCGGCGTTCGCGGAGGTGGGACGGCTCTTGAGGAACCGGCTCAGGACCGAGTGACGCGCACGTTCTTGCAGCAGATCCTTCTGCTCGACAATCCGGAACACGCGCGGCTGCGCAAGCTGGTCAGTCATGTGTTTGTTCCGAAATACGTAGCGGCGATGGGCGAATACATCGGCCGCACCGTTCGGCAGATGCTTGACCAACTCAAGGGCGAGCGGGATTTCGACTTCGTCACCTCCTTCGCCGCGCCGCTGCCGCTCCAAGTGATCGCCGAGCTGGTAGGGATCGATGTCGAAGATCGCGATCAATACCGGGAATGGTCGGACGCTCTGGCGTTCGTGACCGAACCCAACCAGCCGAAAGAAGATCTGTCGGTAGCGTTTCGCCGGGCGGACGAAATGCGGGTCTTTCTGCACACGTTGGTCGAAGAGCGACGTCACAATACCCGAGACGACCTTGTCTCCCGGATGATCGGGTCCAGGGATTCGGGTGACCGGCTCACCACGGACGAGATCGTCGCTATGACAATGCTTCTCACCTCAGCAGGCCACGAAACCACCACCGGGCTATTGGTAAATCTGCTCCAGCTTGTGCTTTCAGACCATGAAGCCACAGCACGCGCGGCGCATGACCCCGCGTTCAGAAAGACCGCGATCGAGGAAACACTTCGGTGGGAGCCTCCACTGCAATTCAGCACACGCATTGTCACGGCAGACATCGAAGTGCAGGGAGTCAAGATCAGCGAGGGATCAGCCGTGGCGCTGTCTGTCGCCGCGGCGAATAGGGATCCGCGTAAATTCGCGGAACCGAACCGATTCGATCCAAACCGCGCTGAGAATCCTCACTTGACCTTCGGGCAAGGAGTGCATTTTTGTCTCGGTGCCCACCTCGCGCGCATGGAAGCCGACGTCGTGCTTGAGACTCTCGCGCGCGACTACGCAACGCTAGCGCTGGGCGATGAGGTCGTTCGGAAGGTAAGCCCGCTTTTCAGGGGTTTTGTCTCCGCACGGGCGCGCTGGAATTAGTGCAGCTCAGTATTTTCCCGAATACGAGTCATTGCCGTTTCGGTCTGACCATTCTAGATTTAAAAGTTGGCCTCCTGAGCGCGCCCTGGAGGGCGGCGGATCCCGAGAACCGAGGAATAGCACGATGAAGCCCAGCCCGTACACCGACCGCTATAGCCCGCAGGAAATTGAGGACTACTACGCTGCCGGGTTCTGGTCGACCGATACGTTTCACGACCTGCTCGTCCGGCGCGTTCAAGAAATCCCCGACAAGGTGTTCGCGACCGACGGAACCCGATCGCTGACCTTCCGGAAGCTCTTCGACGGTGCCCAGCGGTTGGCCGTCGGCCTGCACCGGCAGGGTTTGCGGGCCGGCGATACCGCCGCCGTGCAATTGCCCAACTGGGTGGAGTTCGTCCAGGTGCTGGCCGCGTTGTCAAGACTTGGCGTCATCACGGCGCCGATCATGCCGATCTACCGGCGCGAAGACGTCAGCTATGTGCTGTCCAACGCCGGGGCACGGGCGGTGTTCACACCGGCGAACTTCGGCAAGTTCGACTATCTGGACATGTATCGCGGTCTGCGAGAAGAGCACCCGGACCTAACGATCGTCGTCGCCCGCCCCGACAGCGCCGCCGAAGGCATCATCGGTGCCGAGAGTGGTGCGTTCTCCCTGCAGGGGCTGGAGGCCGATACCGACGACGACAGTGCGCGCCAGGAGCTGGACGCCCCGCCCGGTCCAGACGAGCCGTTCGTCATGGTCTACACCTCCGGAACCACATCGCGGCCAAAGGGGTGTGTGCACACGTTCAACACCTACTGTTCGGGCTCGCGTGAGCTGATCGCGCCGTACGGCTACACCGACGCCGATGTCCAGTTCGGTCCCTCCCCCATCGCCCACACCACCGGGCTGGTGACCAGCGTGATGATGCCCCTGCTGGCGGGTGCGTCGACACACTTGATGGCCAAGTGGGATCCGGCCCGCGGCATCGAGGAGATTCAGCGCTTAGGCTGCACCGCAGCGGTGACGGCCCCAACGTTCCTGCACACCCTGTTGTCCGCCTACGACCCGCAGCGCCATGACCTTTCCACGTTGCGGTTATGGGTATGTGGGGGCGCGCCGATCCCCGCCGCAGTCGTCGAGCGGGCCAGCGCAACGCTTCCCAACATCAAGGTGCTCAGCCTCTACGGGCGCAGCGAAAACCTAGTCACCACCACATGTTCAATGCACGACGACGTGACGCGGTCCCTGACCTCGGACGGCAAGGCTCCGCCGGGTGCGGAGGTCAAGATCGTCGATGACAACGGGAATGAAGCGCCTCGCGGCACCGAGGGCGACATCGCCTACCGCGGGCCCTCCCACATGATCGAATACCTCGGTAATCCAGAGGAGACCGCGGCCCTGTTCACCCCCGACGGCTTCTCGCGGTCCGGCGATCTGGGGACCATGACCGACGACGGCTACGTGCGGATCACCGGCCGGACCAAAGACATCGTCATTCGCGGCGGGATGAACATCAGCGTCCGCGAGATCGAGGAGATGCTGGCCCACCATCCCGCGCTGCAGGCATTCTCAGTGGTCGGCATGCCCGATGAGCGGCTCGGTGAGAAGGTGTGCTGCTTTGTGGTCACAGCGTCGGGACACGAAACCCCGACCGTCGAGGACATCCGCGAGTTTCTGCTGACGCGTGGCTTGCCGATCCAGAAGACACCCGAGCGCGTCGTCACCGTCGGTGCCCTGCCGATGACGGCAACCGGCAAGGTCCTCAAACACGAGTTGCGCAAAGACATCGAACGACGCCTCGAAGCCGAGGCCGGCCGCGCCCACGAAGCGGCCAGCCCCCGCAGGAGTGGCGGATGGTCGGCACCCACTTAGGCGAGGGGTTTCCACCCGGGGTCGCGCCCACTGGTCGCGGGTTCGACATCCAGGGATTCGACGTCTGGCAGGTCGACACTGATGGCCGGGCCGTCTCAGTACACGCCTACTGGAATGTCGGCATGTTGCTGGCCCAGCTCGGCCTGGGCTGAGCACATGCCCCGTCTGGGCGCCGTTCGGTAGCGCGGAGTGCAGTGACCGCGGAATTCGCTGGGCGGTACATTGGCGGCCTAGCCTGACTTGCGGGAGTACGATAGGCGGCTGCAACGAAGGCATCGGCAATGGGAACGTTCACACGTGTTTGCGCAGCTAAATGTTGCGTCGACCGGAACCGATATGCGGGGCCGCCGCGCGCCAACACATACCCTGGGACCAAACCGTGACAGCCGGTCCCGATGCCACGCAACGCAAATCTTTGGAGATTGTTGCTGAGCTCGAGGCAGAGGGCTACCACGATGCTGAGCCGGTGGGGCGCGGTGGGTTCGGCGTTGTCTATCGCTGCACTGAACCGTCTCTCGATCGCGCCGTAGCAGTGAAGGTGCTCAGTTCCGACCAGGACGACATCGAACTCGAACAGTTCGCTCGTGAGCAGCGGGCGATGGGTCGGGTCTCCGGCCACCCGAACATCGTGCCTGTGCTGCATGGCGGGCTAACCTTCACCGGGCGTCCATACATCGTGATGCAGTATCACCGTCGAAACACGCTCGGTGCTTGGATACGCGACGAGGGACCGCTCGGAGTCCGTGAGGCATTGACGATAGGGGTGCGGCTGGCGGGCGCCCTGGAAACCGCTCACCGCGCGGGTGTTCTTCATCGTGATGTCAAGCCCGCCAACATCCTTCTTACGGATTACGGGGAACCGCAACTTAGCGATTTCGGCATCGCGCGCATCACCGGTACCCGCGATTCCGCCCCGGAAGTTCTGGCCGGATCCCCGTCCTACACCGCGCCCGAGCTTTTCAAGGGTCGCCCCGCCTCGATCGCTGCCGATGTTTACAGTCTGGCGGCCACGGTCTTCACATTGCTTAACGGCGACCCGCCTTTCCCGTTTCGAGCAGGCGAGAACCCCATTGCATTTGTTCGTCGCGTGGCGGCGGGTCCGATACCCGATCTCCGCGCGAAAGGCGTCCAGGACCCGATCTGCTCGGCGTTGGAGCTCGGGTTGAATATCGATCCGGCATGCCGCCCAAGCTCGGCAGCGGAATTCGGTGAGACGTTGCGAACGGCCGGCACCCAGGTCGGACTAAACATCGCCGACATTCCGCTGGAGTTAGCGCCACCGCCGACCAGCGCCGATGAATCGGCCTCGGGCACTGGAACTCCCGTCGCAGCGGCGTATTCGGCGGCTCTGGGATTCCGGTCGGGCGGGTCAGCCTCGGTCCGGCGAGCGCACTATCCACCGAGCGCACCGACACGATTCCGACCGCCGACATTCACTCGCCCGACGGTCCCGAGGCAACGAATTCTTGACCGCCTCGGCTCGGGCCCAAGACCAAAGCTCGTCCTTATCCACGCGCCGGCGGGCTACGGCAAGAGCACCCTGGCCGCGCAGTGGGCCCAAACACTCACCCAGCAGGGTGTGCAGACCGCCTGGTTGGCCATCGACAGCGACGACAACAACACGGTCTGGTTTCTCGCCCACTTGGTTGAGGCGATTCGGCGCACCCTGCCAGACCTCGCGGAGACACTGCAACAAGAATTCGAAGGGCATCTGGAAAACGCGCAACAATACGTCCTGAATGCGTTGATCGATTGCCTGCATTCCGACAAACAGACTCTCGGGCTAGTGATGGAAGACTGGCATCGGGTTCACAACACGGAAACCACGAACGCTCTCGCCTATCTGCTTGAGAACAGTTGCCATCACTTGCATTTGATTGTCACAAGTCGTACCCGCACAGGACTGCCGCTCTCCGCGATGGCGGTCCAGGGTGAACTCACCGAAATCGACTCGTCGCTGCTTAAGTTCGATGTGGCCGAATCCCAGGCGCTGCTGGTCGATCAGTGCGGCCTCAACCTCACAACAGCCGATGTTGCCGAACTCGAGGGCTCCACCGATGGGTGGGCAGCCGCCTTGCAGCTGGTGTCATTATCTCTTCGTGACCATTCCGATCCCGGTTCGCTGATCCAGAATCTGTCCGGGCGGCACAAAGCAATAGGCGAGTATTTAGCATCCAACGTCCTGGACAGCCTGGAGCCAGCTCTCCTCGATTTCCTGCTTTCGACCTGCATCACCAAACAGATTTGCAGCGGGTTGGCGACGGCGCTCACCGATAACCGGCGTAGTCAAAGCGTCCTCGAGGAGATCGAAAAGCGCGATCTCTTTCTGCGCAGGACCGACGCCGAAGGATCGTGGTTTCAATACCACCACCTGTTCGCGGACTACCTTCTGCACCGCCTCGAGCGCGACGCGGCAGACCGCATACCAGAACTACATCGCAAAGGCGCACAGTGGTTTTCGGAACACCAGATGCTCAGCCAGGCCGTGGATCACTTGATCCTTGCCGCCGACATAGCGCAGGCGGTCGATGCCGTCGAGCAGGCGGCGCCGGATCTGAACGAACGCTCCCAGATGAGCACCTTGATCGGGCTTGCGGGCAAGCTGCCGGCGCAAAACGCCGATGCGCGCCCGAGGCTGCAGGTCGACGTCGCGTGGGCTAACGTCGTGCTGCACCGGCTGGCGGCTGTAGCGGATGCACTTCGGTTGGCTGAGGCCGGCATCGATGCAGTTCCGAAAGAGCAAGCCGGCGACCTGCGCGCCGAGATGGACCTGATTCGCGCAGTAGTCGCCGCTTTCCAGGACCGCATCGACACCTCCGCAGCCGCCGAGGCGGTGCAGGCTTGTGTCGACCGGGCCGACACGCTTCACCCTTGGATTCTTTGCCGGGCAGCCGATGTCGGCTCGTTTCGTGCCATCCGGGTGTTCGACTTCGATGACGCGTTGCGTTGGCAGAGATGGGGACACCAATACCATCAGCGCATCTCGGGGGCACTGACCGTCGGCTACGGATACTGTTTCGCGGCGATCGCCGCGAACGAGCAGCTCGACGTCGCCGGCGCCGAAGCGAACTTAAGACACGCGATGCGAATCGCGCTGCTGCCGTCCGGACGCCCCACCTACGTCGCAAAGCTCGCCGGATCGTTGTTGGGTGAACTTCTCTACGAACGTGGTCAACTCGACGAAGCGGAGGCATTGCTCGACGACGCGTAC
>JAVROG010000110.1:0-11648 GCA_032162865.1 Mycobacterium sp.
TTCAGCCGTCGCAGACGATCCGACAGCTCGGTATCCGGCTCAAACTGAACCCGCTCAAAGAAGTGATCCGCGGTAAGCGGCTCATCGTCGTCGACGACTCGATCGTGCGGGGCAACACGCAACGTGCGCTGGTACGGATGCTGCGCGAGGCCGGGGCGGTGGAAGTGCACGTGCGAATCGCCTCACCACCGGTGAAATGGCCGTGCTTCTATGGCATCGACTTTCCGTCACCAGCAGAGTTGATCGCCAACGCCGTCGAGGACGAAGGCGAGATGCTTGAGGCGGTCCGGCACGCGATCAACGCCGACACGCTCGCGTACATTTCGCTGCGCGGCCTGATCGCGGCCACCGAGCAACCCTCGTCACGGCTGTGCACCGCGTGCTTCAACGGCACGTACCCGATCGAGCTGCCCAGCGATAGCGCGCTGGGAAAGAACGTCATCGAGCACATGCTGGCCAACGCGGCACGCGGCGCCGGCCTCGGCGATCGCGCCGGCCAGGACGTCTCGGAAGTTCCCATCGGCCGCTGACGAAAAGCCGTCCCGGCGCGAGACTGGCTGAACAGTCGGCCGCGAACAACGTCGGTCGCAAGTTGCCATCAAGAGAGAAGGCACGAGACCGGCGGGAACCGATACCGGCGGTGCGTGCCGACCGGTAGCCTTTATCGCGATGACGGATCCCGAACACAGTTCTAAACGAGGCGCGGGCAACCCGGGCATCACCTACGCATCGGCCGGGGTGGATATCGAAGCAGGTGACCGCGCCGTCGACTTGTTCAAGCCGCTGGCGACCAAGGCCACCAGGCCTGAGGTGCGCGGTGGGCTCGGTGGATTCGCCGGGTTGTTCGCGATCCGCGGCGACTACCGGGAGCCGGTGCTTGCGGCCTCTACCGACGGTGTCGGCACCAAGTTGGCGATCGCTCAAGCGATGGACAAGCACGACACGGTAGGCCTCGACCTGGTCGCGATGGTTGTCGATGACCTTGTGGTGTGTGGCGCCGAACCGCTGTTCCTGCAGGACTACATCGCGATCGGCCGCACCGTCCCAGAGCGGGTCGCAGCGATCGTGAGCGGTATTGCCGAAGGCTGTGTGCGCGCCGGCTGCGCGCTGTTGGGCGGCGAGACCGCCGAACACCCCGGCCTGATGGAGCCGGACCACTATGACATTTCGGCTACCGGTGTCGGCGTGGTGGAAGCAGACGACGTGCTGGGGCCTGACCGCGTGAAACCCGGTGACGTCATCATCGGGATGGGATCCTCGGGCCTGCATTCCAACGGATACTCGTTGGCTCGTTCGGTCCTGCTCGAGATCGACCGGATGAACCTGGCGGGTTACGTCGAGGAGTTCGGTCGCTCCCTTGGGGAAGAGTTACTTGAGCCCACGGTGATCTACGCCAAAGACTGTCTAGCGCTGGCCGCCGAAACCCAGGTACGCACGTTCTGTCACGTCACCGGGGGAGGGCTGGCCGGCAACCTGGCGCGGGTGATCCCGCAAGGCCTGGTCGCCGAGGTAGACCGTGGCACGTGGACGCCTGCACCGGTGTTCGCGATGATCGCGCAGCGTGGCCGCGTCTCTCGGGCCGAGATGGAGCAGACGTTCAACATGGGCGTCGGCATGATCGCCGTGGTGGCCCCCGAGGACAACGACCGCGCCCGAGCGATCCTGACCGCTCGGCACCTGAACTGCTGGGTGCTAGGCACCGTCTGCAAGGGTGGAAAAGAAGGCCCGCGGGCAAAGCTCGTCGGCCAGCATCCGCGATTCTGAAAATCTGGGCTTAGACCGGAACGGCTCTCTCGGAGCTAGCGGCGCCAGCTGTCGTCGTCATCCCATGTATCGCCATCCACGTGGTTCGATTCATCGGCGCTCGTCCCGGAAAGCTCCTGCTGTAGCCGCTGGAAGTCGGTCTGCGGGGAGCTGTATTTCAGTTCTCGAGCAACCTTGGTCTGCTTTGCCTTAGCACGGCCGCGGCCCATGGGGGAACCCCCTCGCGAAATAACGGAGCGGCCTACGAGTAGGCGGCTCCGATCTCTTAGTGTCGTTTTGTCCTGTCGATAGCTTACCGTGCCGTGCGGCCGAAGGTGGGCGCGCCCTGCCAGGGCGGCCCATCAACCCACCGTGATGTTGTGCATGTCACAGACAATCATCGACCGGTGCCGCGCAACCGCTCCACGGCCAGCCGCCCGGCGCCCACTTCATCGGCGGCCGGCAGCGAATCGGCGTCGATAATCGCGGCGACCTCACCACTGGCGCCCGTCACCAGTTCGGTGTCGGCGGGCACGCCCCGCTTTAGCAATGCCAACGCCACCGGACCCAGGTCGACGTGATCGACCACCGTTCCCAGTCGTCCGACGGCGCGACCGCCGGCGAGGACCGGATCGCCGGTGGACGGCCGATCCACCGAGCCATCGAGGTGCAACAACGCCAACATTCGTGGCGGCTTACCCAGGTTGTGCACTCGGGCCACGGTCTCCTGGCCGCGGTAGCAACCCTTGTCCAGGTGTACGGCTCCCGCACCGGGACCACCGATCCAACGCACCTCGTGTGGGATGGTGCGCTCGTCGGTGTCGACACCCAACCGGGGACGCAGGGCGACGACGCGGTGGGCTTCGAAGGCCCACGCACCGGCCGGGCGCACTCCCGCCTGAGTCAAGCGCTGTTGCCAGTCCGCCGATTCGGCACGTGGGACAAGTAGGTCCAGGGCGATGGGGCCGCCCGGGGCGCTAGGCAGACGACGCACGAATCCACCGTGGGGCAGCGGCACGGCTAACCAGTCGGGAGGTAGCTCGTCCAGGCCAAGGATGTCGAGCAACACTCTGTCGGCCAGCCGTGGCCCGAGCAATGACAGCACGGCCAGACCTGCGTTGTCCGCGGTGACGTCGGACCAGAAAACCATCTTGCGCAGGTAGCTCAGTAGCGGTTCGCCCCGCCACGGTTCGGTGTCCAGATAGGTGGCACCACCCAGTTCGGTTTGGAGCCAGTGATCCTCGACTCGGCCCTGGCCGTCGAGGCTCAGGTTTTCCACGCTGGCACCCTCGGGTAATTCGCTGACGTGCTGCGTGGAGATGCTGTGCAGCCAGGATTGGCGATCGCTACCCGTCAGGGTGAAAACGGCGCGATGCGAGCGGTCCACCAGGATGGCGTCCGTTTCGGCCGACCGTTGTTCACCGAGTGGATCACCGTAATGCCAGATCGCACCGGCGTCGGGTCCGGGATCTGGGGCAGGGACTGCAGACACACGTCAACTCTACGGTTGCCGCATGCCGGGCCACGCCGCACGAGCGTTAGCGCTCCAAATCGCCAGGGGCCTGATGATGGCGACCCGCCGCGCCCGGCTCCGCCGGACTTGCGATCGCCATTAGGCTTCTCAGGCGTGGCTGGGCAGACGGGTGTGGTCGTCACTCTCGACGGCGAGGTCCTCGACCCGGCTATGCCAGTGCTGTACGCCGATGACCTGGCGGCGCTCCGCGGCGACGGGGTGTTCGAGACGCTCTTGGTGCGCGACGGCAGAGCCTGTCTGATCGAGTCGCACCTGCAACGCCTTACCCAGTCCGCCAATTTGATGGACTTGGCCGAGCCCGACCTTCCCGCTTGGCGGCAAGCGATCCAGGTGGCGACACAACAGTGGGTGACCGCCACCGACGACGAGGCCGCAATGCGGTTGGTCTACAGCCGCGGTCGGGAGAGTGCCATGGCGCCGACCGGTTACGTCATGGTGAAACCGATCCCCGATCGGGTGGCCGCGGTGCGCCGCGACGGTGTATCGGCAATCACGCTGGACAGAGGACTGCCGGCCAATGGAGTCGACGCCATGCCCTGGCTGCTGGCCGGAGCCAAGACGCTGTCTTACGCGGTCAATATGGCCGTCCTGCGCCACGCCGCCAAGCAGGGTGCCGGCGATGTCATCTTCGTCAGCTCGGACGGTTACATCCTGGAAGGCCCACGTTCGACAGTGGTGATCGCCGTGGCGGGGGACGGCGCCGGCGACGACCGCCCCTGCCTGCTCACGCCGCCGCCGTGGTACCCGATCCTGCGCGGAACCACCCAACAGGCGCTCTTCGAGGTCGCCCGCGCCAGTGGGTATGACTGCGACTACAGCGCACTGCGGGTGTCTGACCTTGTTGCCGCCCAGGGCATTTGGCTCATTTCGAGTATGACGTTGGCCGCCCGCGTGCACACCCTGGACGGCCGGCACCTGCCCCGCGCCTCGTTCGCTGATGCGTTCGCCGGGTTGGTTGATGCCGCAATATCCAGCGACCGCTGAGGCCGTTAATTGTGTTGTGGCCGGGCCGGAGTCGCGGTAGCGTCGGCTCTACACAGGGAAGGAGGTGGTCCGCGAAATTGATAGCTTATTGGACATGTGAGGTGGCTGCGCGCTAGCTGCATTGGCTCGGAAGAGTCAGCGACCAACGCGCGCTGGCGAATTTCCCGCAGCCACCCGGCCCCCGAGCCTCCGGTCCGTCCAACCGGAACTTGGCTCGGGGGCCGCTCCATTTCCCGAGCACCTCAGGCCCGGTGGAGCGAAGCTACTTCGTCGTTTTGGCCGCAATCTGGTCGGCCAATCGAGCCCCGCCATCGGTGATGTCGTTACCGCACGCCTGGACCTCGATGACCGCATCGCCCGCTGCACTGAGTGCGTGCTGGCAGGTACGCCCGTCTCGGCTCGGGTCTGGGTGATTTTAGGTGCGCCACCGTGGACGTCCCCGAAAGTCCATTCCGAGCTCTTGCCCGACGCCGTGAACGTAACTGTCTTGTTGGCGCACGCACTCCACTTTGCCGCGGATCCCTCTACAAAGGCGCGGGCTTCTCGGCCGACGGGAACTTCGTGACGGCCTCGATTACCCGATGGACGTCACCAGCGGAATGGATCACCTCGATGTATATCGCCTTCGGGTCGTGGGGCCGATACACCGATTCCTCGACCGGTTCGAATGCTGCCAGGCACTCTGGATCCGACAAGGTGACTAGCGGCACCGCTGACGTTGCGGATTGGGGCGTCAGCCGACGAATCGGGACAACCGAGCCGACAGATGCGGTATCAGGCCGCCGTCGGCGTCCACTCGCTCTTCTACGTAGGCGAGGTCGCCGCCCTCGACAATGCCGTAGAGCCTCTTGGCGCCGCCGACCAGCACGCCTGACCGACTGCGGGCCAGCGCATCGGTCACCAGTTCCCACGACGACTGATTGCGCGGCCGGCCATAGAACAGCTCGACGTAACCGGCCGAATGCGCCAACATCAGCTCGATCGCCTGCGTTTCGCTCGGATCGTCTTCAGGGTCGCTGACAAACCGCCAGAAGCCGGTCTCCCGCAAACCCGGTTCCTGGTAGTCGCCAGCAGCGTCGAGTCGCCACGACCGGGCCTCCCAGTTCAGATAGTCACCGCCGTCGTGCGACACGACGATCTGCTGGCCGAACCGATAGTCGCCGTTGGCTCCGCGGCCCTCGCCTTCGCCTCGCCACACGCCGACGAGCGGCAGCAGCGCCAGCAGCGCGTCGTTGAGATTGGCGCCTTCGCGCAGATTCGCGGTGTCGGTGGGTACCGGCAGGTCGCCGAATGTCGGGATGTTGCGGGAAGCGGTCAGCTTCGAGCGCTCGGCGGCTTGGGATATCCCAGCCCGAGAAGTTCCATCGCCGGCAGGGCCGTCGAACTCCCCGGGCCCCGGCTGTTCCAAGGGGGACGTCACGACTCGTCGGTAATCAGCCGATACAGCGCATAGAGCGCAAACCAAGAGATGACCACGGTCGCCAAGACCAGCATGATCTCGAAGAACAGCACCACGGGGATGATTCTATTCCTCGGAGCGATCGCAAGGGCGGTGGAGCCGGCCGTAGCGGGTCGCGACTTTGGGTCGGAGCGATCGCAAGGGCGGTGGAGCCGGCGCGGGTTGGTCAGGCGATCTTGATGTCCACCTCGTGGATGCCCGCGCCCGACGGTGCCACCACGGCGTCGCCGTTGCCCACCCTCGACAACGCGCGCAGCGTCCATGATCCCGGCGCTGCGAAGAACCGGAAGTCTCCGGTGGCCGACGCGACAACCTCGGCGGTGAACTCATCGGAGGAGTCCAGCAGGCGGACGAACGCGCCACCGACGGCTTGCCCGTCACGGTCGACGACGCGACCGCTGATCACCGTTTCCTTCTCTAAGTCGACGCTGGCCGGCAACGTCAGTCCTTGCTTTGGCGCAGAGCACATGTCAGCTTCCCAACTCGATCGGGGCGCCCACCAGGGAGCCGTATTCCGTCCAACTGCCGTCGTAGTTCTTGACGTTTTTGTGTCCGAGCAATTCCTGCAAGACGAACCAGGTGTGCGATGACCGTTCCCCGATTCGACAGTAAGCAATCGTTTCCTTGCCGCCGTCCAAGCCGGCGTCGGCGTAGAGCTTGGTCAGCTCCTCATCGGACTTGAAGGTGCCGTCCTCGTTCGCGGCCTTGCTCCACGGCACGTTGATGGCGCTGGAAATGTGGCCGGGCCGCTGGCTCTGCTCCTGCGGCAGGTGCGCGGGCGCGAGGATCTTGCCGGAGAACTCGTCCGGGGATCGCACGTCCACCAGGTTCTTTTCACCGATGGACGCGATGACCTCGTCCCGGAACGCCCGGATGCTGTTGTCCGGCGCCGACGCACTGTAGGAGGTGGCGGACCGGTTGACGGCGTCGCTGGACAGCGGCCGGCCGTCGAGTTCCCACTTCTTGCGGCCGCCGTCGAGCAACTTGACGTTCTGGTGGCCGTACAACCTGAAGTACCAGTAGGCGTAGGCCGCGAACCAGTTGTTGTTGCCGCCGTAGAGGATCACGGTGTCGTCGTTAGAGATGCCACGGTCGGAAAGCAGTTTGGAGAACTGCTCAGCGTCGACGAAGTCGCGCTTGACCGGGTCTTGCAAATCGGTGCGCCAGTCCAGCTTGATCGCGCCGGCGATGTGACCGCCGTCGTAAGCGCTGGTGTCCTCGTCTACCTCGACGAAGACGACGTCTGCGGCATCCAGATTGCTCTCAGCCCAGTCGGCGGAGACCAGGACGTCGGAGCGTGCCATGGTGGGGATCCTTTCGATTTCTTCTGATGAAAAACGTGGTAGGGCGGGGTGCTACGGACAGAGTTGCGGTCGTCGGGGTACGCGCGTGGTGGTGGTGCTCGACACGGATTACTCCTAAAAACGCCTGTTGCGCGGGGAAGACATACCACGGTGGGGCTCCGGGGCTGGTCTGAGTGCTGCGCAGATCGGCGCGGCTACTCAGCAGCTACAGCAACAGCAACAACACGCGTTGCGGCACAGCTGAGCTGTGCGGCAATTGGTGAGCGAAAGCTCGACGCGGGCTGACACGTCGGCCAGCTTACCCAATGACACTGTGATCAAGAAAACAGCGGCCGCGAGGCCAACCGCAGGTCGACGATCACGCGCAGCCTCACTGCTTGAAATCGCCTTTACTGCTTGAAATCGTCTTTACTGCTTGAAATCGTCCAAGGTGACCGTAGCGCCGCGGGTGATGCCCTCGATGATGACGTCGGAACCGCGCGCCCCGACGGTGTTCGGCGGCACCCCGAACGGAAGCCGCTGCTTAGGCAACCTGCTGCTGAAGGCCTGCAGTACTGCGTCCCGTTTGTCGTCCGGAACAGCCTGGTCGGCCGTGTCGGGTCCGGTGAGAACGCCGGTTGGGGTGATCACCAGGGTGGCCGGGTCGTCGGCAGCGATGGACAGGTCCACCGAGACGCTGACCCGGTGATCGAATTTGGCTGATTTTGGGGTGCCGCTGAACACCAATCCGTGGCTGCCGGATATCCCGGATTCGGTGGTCCCGCCGGTGGCGTCGTTGGACTCCAGCGGCGGTGCCTCGACCATCAGATCGTTAATGCCCAGGTATCGGCCCAGGTGCACCGAGTCGATGATGACCCGACTCTCCAGCTTGCCAACCGAAAGCTTCGCATCGGGCCTGATCAGCCAGGACGCATCGGTCAGATCGATCGAATGCATGGTGGCCTCGAGGGTGGCCTTGCCGACGACGGGTTGATCGACGGCATTGGCTTTGATTTCGAGCTCCCGGTAGTGGTCGCCCATCGCCTGGGGGATGAACGGGAAGGCCAGGATGGCCACGAACGGGTCCGAGCCTAGGTTTGCCGCGGTGCGCACGGTGGTCGACAGCCGGTATTCCGCGTAGATGCTTGCGCCATAGTCGACGGCGAGAGCGCCGAGCCCAACGACGCCGACGGCGATCGCCGCGGCGGTCACACCTACCAGGACCTTGCGCACCCGGACATTGTGACATCGCAGGTCAACCATGTTGTATTGCTCACAGTTGCTCCTGGCGACTCCGGGCCGGCACAACGGCGACCTCGCGGCCGACTTGGCTGGCGACTGCCTGCGGAGGTTCAAGGATTCTCCGGCGCTGCGAGGGTCGTTGTTGCTCGGCGCGCTCCGGCGACCGGCCGGGCATCCTGCCCGGTAGATGCCGCTGCGCCGGGTCGCGACCGGACGTCGCCGGGACCCGGATCGCCACCGTCACGATCGTCGGCGCCCACCGGGTTAGGGGGAGGTACCGAGGCTTTGTGGCCAGCGGACGGCTGATGCCACACTCGCTATCCGTCCCTTTCAGGCGGGCTCGTCATAGGGCGAAAGCCCAGGTGGCAAGTTATCGTTACATTGCTGGCCGATAACGTCATATGACGCGAAGAGTTTGGGAGGCTTTGCCCACAAACGCTGGAGGGGCTTGTTGGACCTATTACTACTGACCTCGGAGCTGTATCCCGACCCGGTCCTGCCGTCACTTTCGCTGCTGCCCCACACCGTGCGGACGGCGCCGGCGGAGGCTTCCTCGTTACTGGAGGCGGGTAATGCGGATGCCGTGCTGGTTGATGCGCGCAATGACCTTTCAGCGGCGCGCGGTCTCTGCCGGCTGTTGAGCACCGCGGGTCGGTCGGTGCCGGTCCTGGCAGTGGTGAGTGAAGGCGGGCTGGTCGCCGTGAGCGCCGACTGGGGCCTGGACGAGATTCTGTTGCCGACGACCGGGCCGGCCGAGATTGACGCCCGCCTCCGCCTTGTGGTCGGTCGGCGTGGTGGTCTGGCTGACCAGGAAAGCATCGGCAAGGTGAGCCTGGGCGAGTTGGTGATCGACGAAGGCACCTACACGGCACGGCTGCGTGGCCGTCCGCTCGACCTCACCTACAAAGAATTCGAGCTGTTGAAATATCTGGCGCAGCACGCCGGCCGGGTATTTACCCGTGCCCAGTTGCTGCACGAGGTGTGGGGCTACGACTTCTTCGGCGGCACCCGCACCGTCGACGTACACGTCCGTCGCCTGCGGGCAAAACTCGGTTCCGAGCACGAAGCGCTAATCGGCACGGTGCGAAACGTGGGCTACAAGGCCGTTCGGCCCGCACGCGGACGTGCAACGGTGACCGAGTCCGAGGACGACGATTCCGAGGCCGAGACCGGGCGCGAGGGTCTGGCAGACCCACTGGGCGACCCGTTGCGCAGTCAGTGACGTCGCGCGACTGGCGGTCGGCACTGACTGCCGATGAGCAGCACGGAATACGTGAACTCGTCAGGGCTGCAACAGAATTCGATGGAGTAGCGCCGCTGGGCGAACAGGTGCTGCGGGAATTGCCGCACGAACGCACCGACCATCTACTGGCCGTCGATCGAACCGGCGGCAATGTCATTACTGGTTACCTCAATCTGGCGCCGCCGCGCGAAGAGGCCGGCGGGATGGCGGAATTGGTGGTGCATCCGCAGGCCCGGCGTCGTGGCGTCGGTTCCGCACTGGCGCGTGCGGCGTTGGCTAGAACCGGCGGCCGCAACCAGTTCTGGGCGCACGGCACGCTCGAATCCGCCCGGGCGACAGCATCGGCGCTGGATTTGGTTGCCGTACGGGAACTCCTGCAGATGCGACGCCCCCTGCGCGATGTCGCCGAACCTGTGATCCCCGACCGGCTGCGCGATGTGCGGATCCGTACCTACGCCGGCCCTTCCGACGACGCCGAGCTGCTGCGGGTCAACAACGCCGCGTTCTCTTACCACCCGGAACAGGGCGGGTGGACCGAAGCCGAGCTGGACGAGCGGCGCAGCGAATCATGGTTTGATCCGGCCGGTCTCTTCCTGGCCTGGAGAAATATCCCGGCTGAGTCAACCTCCGAGGAATCCGAAACGTTGATCGGCTTCCACTGGACCAAAATTCATCCCGACCCCATCGGGCTGGGGGAGGTCTACGTGTTGGGCGTCGACCCTGCGGCGCAGGGCAGCGGCCTGGGAAAGATGTTGACGTCGATTGGTCTGACATCGCTGGCGCAACGGCTGGCCGACAAGCCCGAACCCACCGCGTTGCTCTACGTGGAGTCCGACAACACCGCCGCGGTGCGGACCTATGAGAAGACGGGCTTCGACGTCTACAGTGTCGACACCGCCTACGCGACGAGTACTTCCGGCAACTAGCGGGATCGGTGAAACTCAGCTCGGCAGTCAGGGCAACGGCCGTTGCAGTGGCGATGACGGTCATTGCCGCGGCGGTCACCGCCTGTGGCAGCGACGACAATCGCGGCGCTTCGACACCAATCTCGGGATCACCCTCCGGCGGGGCATCCTGCGGCGGCAAGAGTGAACTGACCGCTGAGGGTTCGACGGCCCAGCAGAATGCCATCGCCCTGTTCAATCGGGCGTGGAGCCAATCTTGTCCGGGAAAGAAGGTGGCTTACAACGCGACCGGGTCAGGAGCCGGGCGTGCGCAGTTCATCGCCAACCACGTCGATTTCGCTGGAACGGACGCGCCGCTGGTTGCCGCGGAGATCGATCCGGCCGCCCAGCGCTGCAACGGAAATGCCGCGTGGGACCTGCCGCTGGTGTTTGATCCAATTGCCTTGGTGTATAACCTGACTGGCCTTTCTAAGCTGATCGTCAACGCCGACGCCCTGGCGAAAATCTTCAGTGGCGGGATCCGGATGTGGAACGACCCCGCGCTGCTGGCACTCAACCCGGGGGCGGCGTTGCCGAACACCAAAATCGTCCCGATCTATCGCAAGGACTCGTCGGGAACTACCGACAACTTTCAGAGGTATATGAACGTTGCCGCACCACTGAGTTGGACCCGGGGGGTAGGCAGCGAGTTTCAGGGCGGTGTCGGGGAAGGCGCCCAGCGTTCGGCCGGAGTGATCCAGGCGGTGCAGGCCACCCCCGGAGCTATCGGGTACGTGGACAAGGGCCTGGCCGATCGTGCCGGCGTGCCGTACGGGCAGATCGACACCGGCAACGGCGTTGTGCCGCTGACCGACCAAACCGCGCGCAACGCCGTCAATGCCGTGACCTTCGCAGCCGGTGGCAACGATCTCATCTTGGAGCTCGACTCGATGTATGGCGCTCAGGATCCGACGTCGTACCCGTTGGTGCTCGCCAGTTACGAGATCGTGTGCTCGCAGGGCTACGACTCGGAGACCGCCGCGGCGGTGAAAGGCTTCCTGTCCACGGCCGTCAATAGTGGTCAAACCGCTCTCACGTCCGCCGGGTATGTCCGGCTGCCCGATAAAGTCAAGGAGCGCCTGGTCGCCGCGATCAACGCGCTGCAGTGAGAGGCGCTTCAGGCTCGGCCGAGCCTGCGGCAACGGGATCGACGGGACCACAGTGACGACGCCAAACCCATCCGATGCGGGTTCGGGTGAGGTCGTTGCCGCGCCAT
>JAVROG010000111.1:0-23521 GCA_032162865.1 Mycobacterium sp.
CGCTTCTCGCAGCGGGGATCAAGTCCGGCGAAATCAAGACCTATGATGCTCCGCTGGAGATGCTGGCCCGCTGCGTCATTGTCTTGAAGTGGATCCCGGAGAATATTTTGCAGGAATTGGGCATTCGGGCGGCCCAGGCGCACATTCGCGACACCATGCTGCGCGGGGTGGTTCGGCGAAGCTGATTTCAGTGTGCGTTCACGGCTTTCAGTGTGCAATTACGGTGGCGTCGCGGCGAAAATCGCTACCTCACTGCACACTGAAAGCCCCACGTACACACTAGAAGCAAAGGCCCCTAGCCGGTAAAGACGGGCAACGCCGCCCAGCCTCGCACGCTGCTGGTGTGTGCCATCCTGGCGTTGGCGTAGTCGACCTCCCAGTCCGGCCAGCGTTTGATAACTTCCTCCAGCGCCACCCGCGCCTGCATGCGCGCCAACGCCGAGCCCAAACAGAAGTGCAGACCATGCCCGAAGCTGAGATGTGCAGCGCCCCGATGGATGTCGAACCGCTCGCCATCGACGAACTTTCGCTCGTCGCGATTGGCTGATCCGTTGAGCAACAACATGATCGAACCCTCGGGAACAAGCTTGCCGTGGCATTCGACGTCGCGCGCGACGTGGCGTGCCTGCACCGGCGAGGGTGCCTGGTACCGCAAGACTTCCTCGATCGCCATCGGGATCAGCGATGGGTTCGCCACGATCTCTCGGCGCTGCTCGGGATGCTCGGCGAGCAGTTGGCCGATGAATCCGATCAGCCGAGTCGTCGTCTCATTGCCCGCACCGGCGATCGTGCTGATGTACATCAGCACTTCAGTCCGCTCCAGGCGCCGGGTGACGCCGTTCTCTTCGATCTCGGCGTTGAGCAGCTGGGTCATCAGATCGTCGGAAGGGTGCTCTCTGCGCCAGTCGATGTATTCAGCGAACATCTCGAGGCTTTGCACGAACAGGTCCTTGTCGACCGCCTTGAACGCTCCTGCACTGAGGTTGATCGCCCGGCCGCCGCGATCGCGGATACCCGCCTGCTTGTCTTCGGGAATACCCAGCAGGTAACCGATGGTGCGCATCGGGACAAACGCACCAAGATTCTCGATGAAGTCGAACCGGCCCGTGCCCACCAGCGGGTCGAGCGCACGCACACAGAAATCACGGGTCAGCGGCTCGATCGCTTCCATCCGTCGCGGTGTGAAAACCCTTGACAGCAAACGTCGATGCAGATCATGCAACGGTGGATCCTCGAACAGAATCACGCCCGGCGGAAGATCAACACCGCTCATGATGATGTCGATGGTGGTGCCACGGCCCGACCGGTACGTCTCCCAGTTCGTCAGCTCGGGTGCGACGTCCTCGTACCGGCTCAGGGCATAAAAGTTGTACTTCTCGTTGTGGTACAACGGCATCTCGTCGCGCATCCGCTTCCAGACGGGATAGGGATCGTCGTCGATGTCGAAATCGAACGGGTCGTAGTAGACCTCGGTGGTACTGGCACCGGTCATGCGGTCTCCGTGGAAACCGGGCGGGCAGCCTCGGGCAGCACGACCTCCCCCACCCGCTTGAGATATGGCCATGCCACCTCGGGTGGCACGCCACCGCACAACGGCGACAAGGTCAGCATCTTTCCGGCGCGCACCCACGAAATCGCTTCCTGCACCGTCATAATCACGTGCGACTTACCGGTCTCGCGCAGTTCCTCAACCGTACTCACGTGTGAGAAGCCCGCCGACGTCTCGTTGCCGGGGTTCCACGCGGCATAGGTTCGCGCGTCGTGCAGCAGGTGCTCACCAAGCTCCGACCACGCCTGGTCCACGTCATCGGCGACGAAGGTGACCGAGGGGTTGTTACGGTCGGGAAAGAACGCCGGCCCCGGCTCATGCCCGTGTTTGCGACAGGCGGCCTCGTAGGCCTCCCGCATCCCGGGGATATTGGCGTTCGCCAGCATCCCCAGCCCGTACTTTCCGGCGCGCCGGGCCGCCGCCAGGCTGCCGCCGCCCCACATCATCGCCGGCCCACCTTTGGTGAGCGGTTGCGGTGTCACGAAGATCCGGCGCTCTCCTTCGACAACCGTTTCACCGGCAAGCAGTCGGCGCAGCATCCCCAACTTCTCGTCGGCAAGCCGGCCGCGGTCGCCCAGTTCGAGCCCGAAGATCTCGTACTCCTCCGGTCGGTATCCCAGCGCCATGATGTAGGACGCCCGCCCCTTGCTGAGAATGTCGAGGACCGCGATGTCCTCAGCCAGGCGTACCGGGTCGTAGAACGGAAGAATCAGGATCAGGCTCAGCGCCACACGCTCGGTACGCGCCGCCACCGCCGAAGCCAGGAGCAGCGGTGAGGGCAGGTAGCCGTCCTCGGAACCATGATGCTCACACAGGACCGCGGCGAGGCAACCGTAATTTTCCCCCCACGAGCACATCTCGGGCGCCGCGGCATATAACGCCGCCGGATCGGCCCCGAATGCCGGGGCCCGCATGTCGAAACGCAGGGTGAACACGGCGACTCCCTAGCCGACCTAATATTTGTCTCACGTACGCTACGTGGGACCTGCGATGGAGGTCAACCACTGGCCCAGCGGTACGCCCAACAAAGGTTTGAAACTTACATCTGGTCCAGATACTGTAACGTCGGTGCACGAATCACCAGCGAAAAGGGGAAAGATGACGACGGCGTCAGACTTACTAGGTTATGAGGGAAAGCGCGTTTTGGTGGTCGGTGGCGCGACCGGAATGGGCGCAGCCGCGGCACAGATCGCGAAGTCTCTCGGTGCACACGTCACCGTGATGGATTTCGCCGCGGTCGACTACGACGCAGACAAAGTGATCTCGCTGGACCTCAGCGACCAGGACTCGATTGACCGTGCGGTCGACGAACTCGACGGGCCGGTCGACTCGCTGTTCTCGGCCGCCGGCGTCGCCGACGGGCCGAAGCTGATGCAAGTCAACTTCATCGGCCATCGGCACCTGATCGAGCGGCTGTTCGCCAACGACCTGATCAACCAGGGTTCGGCGATCTGTTTCATCTCCTCGGTGGCCGGCATGGGCTGGGAGAATGACCTGGAGCTGGTGCAGGACTTCCTGGCCACCCCCGACTACAAGTCGGCGTACGACTGGTGCCAAGAGCGCGAGCCCTCGGGCATCATCCACTACGGATTCAGCAAGAAGGCGATCAACGGCTACGTCGCCTGGCAGGGCTACCACTTCTTGAAGAAGAAGGGCGTCCGGATCAACGCGGTCTGCCCCGGTCCGACCGACACTCCGCTGGCCCGCGCGAACGCCGATCTGTGGCTGACCTTCGCGCAGGACTACCGCGACGACACCGGCAGCGCGACATTGACCCCCGAGGACATCGGCAAGGCGATGATCATGCTCAACAGCGCCGCCTCGGCGTCGATCAACGGCATCACGTTGAACGTCGACCAGGGGCACGCCATGTCGTCGATCACCGGCTCCTACGCCCCCGGCAAGGCGATCATGGACCTGATCACCGGCCGGGTCCAATTAGCTTAAGCGCCTTGCTTAGTCGCGCTTAGTCGAATACGTGCCGCGGCAGGGTCGCCGGCACGTCCAGCGAGCTCAGCAGACCGGGTTCCGCGTCGACGACGTAGGGGATGGCGTTGACCACCCGCATGGCGGTGGCAGCCATCGCCGCGCGTCCGGCGCCGTGGCCCTCGGCCGCGCCGAGTGTGAGCTCGCAGTGGATGTCGGGATCGCCGTCGATGTCCACCCGGTAAGTCGCGTCGGACTCTGACGTCGGCCACCCGGGTGCGACATCGCGCGCCATCCTGATGACATGCTCGATCACTATGGCCTCGCGGCCGTTCACCACCGCTGCAGCTCGCGTGCGTACGGCGCCGCAGGTGCCGGCCGGGATCGTGCCGAACGCCACCTCGATGTCCCGGTCGGTCAGCTCACGGTCCAGCGTGCCGCGCACCTGCTCCAGCTGGACTCGCAGCCCGCTGGCGATCAGATACAGGGGCGCCTTCCAAGCCATCTCGATGAAGCCGGGTGTCTTGAGCATGGGTTCGAAATCCAGTGGACGACCAAAACCCATGCCGTCCATCATCACGTCGGCCACCGGATAGTGGTCGTTGAGCGCCACCTCGCTGACGGTGATGCTGCGGATGCTCTTGGACTGGGTCGTCATGAGCAGCGCCAGCTCGTCTGAGGCGAAGCCGGGAAAGATGCCCGACACATAGAACGATGCGCCGCCGGACTGCGCGGCCGACTCGAGCTGGTCGCGCCACTCGGGCGCGAAATACGAAGGCGGATACACCAGACTTGTCGACGACGTCGACACGACGTTGATCCCGGCCGACAGGAACTTCAGGTAGTCGGGCACCGCGGCGCCGTCGCGGTCGGGACCGCTGGCGGCATAGACCACGCAGTCGGGTTTGAGCGCGACGAGCGCGTCCGCGTCATTGGTGGCCGCCAGACCCAGCGGCGCTCCACCGGCCAACTCGCCGACGTCCTTGCCCACCTTGTCCGGCGAATGTACCCAGACGCCAACGAGTTCCAGATCGGGTCGACGTCGAATGGCATCGATCGCGATGGACCCGACTCCCCCGGTGGACCACACGACGACCCGCATAGCTGTCTCCTTAGTCGTGAGCAACTGCCGCGGCAGCTTTCAGATAGGGCCACGCCACCTCTGGCGGCACACCACCGCAGAGCGGATGCAACGGAAGTGGGCGCCCGCCGCGCACGTACTCGGCGGCTTCCTGCAACGTCAGAATGCGGTACGGGCCGGCTTCGTCCCGAAGCGCAGGCACACTGTCGACGCGGGTGATGCTCGCTACCGTATCGTCGTGCGGCCGGTAGGACGCCGCCATCACCGCATCATGCAGCAGATGCGGACCCAACTCGTCCCACGCCTTCTCTACGTCATCGGCAACGAAAACCGTTGTGGGAGTTCCAGGGACAGGACCCTGAAAGGTGCCCGGCTCATGTCCGTGGGCGCGGCATTGAGATTCGTAGTAGTCCTTGAGGCCTGGCGAGTCGGACTGTGAAATGAACCCGAGCCCGTGAACGCCGGCACGCCGGGCGGCGGCCTTGCTGCCTCCGGCGATCAGCATGAACGGGCCATCGGCTGATCCGCAGCGCGGCGTCACGCGAACCCGACGGCCGCGGTATTCGACGGACTCCCCGCGCACCAAAGGGCCGAGCACGGCAACGATTTCGTCGGCCATCCGGCCGCGCGTGGCCATGTCGATGCCGAAATGATCGTATTCCGCAGCGCGATGTCCCACGCCCAACGCGTAGGACACCCGGCCCTTGCTGAGCAGGTCCAGGACGCTGATCTCTTCGGCAAGCCGGACCGGATCCCACAGCGGAATCGGCACCGCGGCAATCAGGATCGCCAATTGTCGGGTACGTGCCGCGATCGCCGAGGCCAACATCAGGGGCACGGGCAAGTGCCCGTCGTCAGCCCCATGGTGCTCAGACAATATGGCGAGCACCGCACCCCTCGTCTCCGCCCACGCGCACATGTCAATCGCGGCGGCGTACAGGTCGGCGGTCGACGCGGCCGAATCAGGCGCGCGCATATCGAACCTGAGTGTGAACATACCCATCCAGGTTAACCTAACCTTTGTTCTAATAATCAACGGCCGCCGGCCGAATTCCCAGAACAATGCCCCCAAAGCGGCTGCACTCTTGACCTCTCAGCGCATCGGCTGTTAGCTTGCGGATCAAACGTTCGGTTTTCTCTCCCTACCGCAGTCAAAGGGGCCAACGATGGCCAATCCCGCACACCGAGTAGTTGTCTGGGCGACGGGTGGTATCGGATCGATCGCCATCACCGCAATCCAGCGACGTCCGGACTTGGATCTCGTTGGGGTGTGGGTACATTCCGAAGACAAGAACGGTAAGGACGCCGGCGAACTGGCCAACGGAGAGCCGATCGGCCTCTCCGCCACCAACGATGCCGATGCGCTCATCGCGCTCAAACCCGACTGCGTGATCTATGCGGCCAGCGGTCCCGAACGCGACGCGCTGGCCATCCCCGACTACGTGAAGCTGCTGGAAGCCGGCATCAATGTCGTCACCACCAGCACCACCCGCCTGGTCAACCCGCACGCCTACGAACCCGCCGAGTGGCGCGACCAACTGGTCGCCGCCGCCAAGCAGGGTCAGGTGTCCTTATACGCCTCCGGGATCGAGCCTGGTTTCGCCGCGGACTATCTGCCTTTGGTGCTGAGCACCCAGTCGTCGTCGATCGAGAAGATTCACTCGTTCGAGATGGGCCTCTACGACGACTATGGCGTGCCGGACATCATGAGTGACGCATTGGGATTCGGTCGACCCATGGAATACGAGCCGTGGATCGGCTTCCCCGGCGCGATCGCCGGCGAGTGGCAGGGACAGATCCGACTGATCGCCGATGCGCTCGGGGTGGAGGTCCAGGAGGTGCGCGAGACGTTCGATCGTGCCGTCACCAACCGGACGCTGGAAGTCGCGATGGGCACCGTCGAGGCCGGGACCTGCGGTGCGCTGCGCATGCAGGCAATCGGTGTGGTCGACGGCCGGGAGGCCATCGTCATCGAGCATGTCACCCGCCTGGCGCACGATGTCGCTCCTGACTGGCCGACCGGGATCGGCGATCTGTCCTACCGCGTCGTGATCACCGGTGACCCCGATATCGACTGCAGCTTGGCTGCCACACTGCGCGATCCCGCGCGGGCGGGAATAGCAGATATGACTTCGGGGGCTGGCGCCATGGTTGTCACCGCGATGCGCGTCGTCAACGCCGTTCCGTATGTCGTTGCCGCACAACCCGGTCTGCTGAGTTCGGTGGACCTGCCATTGACGATTCCCAGGAACGCATTCGTCACCGGGTGAGCCCGCCGCGCCCCGCGAGCAGACACAGAATCGCATCAGAACGGCGCGGTCGATGCGATTCTGTGTCTGCTCGCGCCGAAAGGCGCTTATAGAATCCCGCGAGTGAACCCACTCGAGGAGCTGACGCTCGAGCAGCTGCGCCACCGTACCAGCATGAAGTGGCGTGCGCATCCATCCGACGTCCTGCCGTTGTGGGTCGCCGAGATGGACGTCTCCCTCGCGCCGACGGTGGCCGATGCGATCCACCGAGCCGTCGATGCCGGCGACACCGGTTACCCGCACGGAAAGGGATATGCCAAAGCGGTCAGCGACTTCGCTGCGCAGCGATGGCAATGGAACGGCATGTCGGTCGGCCGTACCCGCGTTGTCCCCGACGTCATGCTCGGTATCGTCGAGATGTTGCGTCTGGTCACCGACCGCGGTGATGCTGTCGTCGTCAATTCCCCTGTTTACGCACCGTTTTACGCATTTGTGTCGCATGATGGCCGCACGGTGGTCGAGGCGCCGCTGAGCGCGAACGGCCGAATTGACCTGGGCACGTTAGAGGAGGTGTTCGCGCGGGCCCGCAAGTCCGCTGGAGCGGGCGGCAAGGTCGCCTACCTGTTGTGCAATCCGCATAACCCGACGGGTGCGGTGCACACCGCCGAGGAATTGCGCGCGGTTGCCGGCCTGGCCCGCCGGTTCGATATCCGCGTGGTGTCCGACGAGATTCACGCTCCGCTGGTCCTGCCCGGGGCGCGATTCATTCCGTATCTGAGCATTCCGGGCGCCGAGAATGCACTGGCGCTGATGTCGGCATCCAAGGCGTGGAATCTCGCAGGACTCAAGGCGGCCCTGGCCATCGCCGGCCCGGAAGCGGCCGCGGAGCTGCGCCGGATGCCCGAAGAGGTGGGCCACGGGGCCAGCCATCTGGGCCTCATTGCGCACACCGCGGCCTTCAGCACCGGCGGCGACTGGCTCGATGCGCTGCTGCAAGGTCTCGACGAAAACCGCACGCTGCTAGGAGATCTGGTCGCCGAACACCTTCCCGGGGCGCGGTTATTGGAACCGCAAGGTACTTATCTGGCCTGGCTGGATTGCCGCGAACTCGGTTTCGAGGAGGAGCCCACCGAGGGACTCAAGGTGGTATCCGATCTCTCCGGCCCGGCACGCTGGTTTCGCGACCACGCGCGCGTGGCGCTCAGCTCGGGCCACGTGTTCGGCACCGGCGGTGCGGGACATGTGCGGGTGAACTTCGCGACCTCCCAAGCAATCCTGACCGAGGCGATATCGCGGATGGGCCGCGCGGTGCGCGACGTCAAGACAGCATGAAATGAACCGATAAGCGGTCTGCTCCGTAACAGACCATTGTGTCGTCGATACTCAGCGCCGAGCGCCCGACCCGCCTTGGCCAATTCGTGAGCCGCTACGGACTGGTGCTCGTGCTGGCCTGGATCGGGTTCGGCAAGTACGTGAAGATGGAATCCCGAGTCCTGATCGAAAACAGCCCGTTGATGAGCTGGATTTACGACTTCGCCAGCGTGACGACCGTCGCACGAGCTTTGGGAACAATGGAAATCGTTGCGGCTCTTCTTATCGCGGTCGCACCCCGGTGGCCTAGGGCGTCCGTGGTCGGCAGCGCGCTGGCCATCGTGCTGTTCTTGGGAACAGTGAGCTTTCTGTTCACCACCCCTGGACTGATAGCCACCCGCGCCTGGGGCATACCTGTCCTCACAGCGCAGCCAGGTCAGTTCCTGCTGAAAGACATTGTGCTGCTGGGCGTTGCCATCTGGACGCTGGGCGATGCTTTGCGCGCCAGCCGCTCCCGGTGATCACTCATGGCTCATGTCGTGCTGCCGATCGGGTGCACTTGCAGCTCGCAGGTATTGATGGTCACCGGGATGTTCTGGGTGTCGGTGTTATCCGGCGGAGTTACGCGCAGGGAAGTGTAGGTGGGGCACCCATTGCCGCTACGGTCGACGCCGACGCCCTCAACGACGGCATAGGCAGGTTCCGCCGTCGATAAGGCGACCGTGGGCAGTGCGTCCTCATCGGCTGGCAGGCCGCCAAGGTACCCGCGCAATGTCCGTTCGGCGTGGAGCACCGGGCCACCGACTACCGTATCGACGCCGGGATAGCCGGACAAGGTGCACGGCGGAGCATAGGACGCGAGTTCAAACGTGAGGACTACAGCCCGATGGGTCGCGCCAGTTGTCGTGGGAGAGGCGCTAACGACCACTTGTCCTGACTGACAAGGTTGCAGCGCGTCGTCTGCGTGCGCGATCACGGGACAGGTGATCGCGGCCGCAACCGTCGTCGCGATGAGCAACGTCATTTCGAGATGTTCATCGGCCACCCTCAACCCAGCTGGTATGCATCGCGCGACGCCACGAAAAAGTGCCCCGTCGAGCTGTCGGTGCACGTCACACCCGACTGCTCAACGGCACAGGTGATGGTGCCGACCGATTGCTGCTGGCCATAACCGAGTGTCGCCGGGGCGTACTCGCCGGTGAAGAAAAGCTGACTCATCACGAAGCCGAGGCACGGCGACTTGCCGGCGCTGAGCTGCAGGTCATCACCACGCGGCTCACCGATAGCCCCAGGGACATTCGCGGCTGGACAGTAACCGCTGTCCGGAGCTGCCCACGCGTGCTCGTCGACCTTGCACCATGCATACGCGGCGCCGACGGAGTCCGTGCCGAGCTGGCAGCCGACGTTTCCCGATGGCGACAGAAACTGCCGGGACGAGGGTTGCGCATGCGCGGCGGCAGGGGTGAGCACCGGCGCGGCCACAGCAGCCAGCACGCACATCGCGGCTAGGACGAGCTTCATGGGTTCCTCATCTCTTCGACCACTGCATGGTGCAGTGGCTCTCGTGTGGGAAGTTGACCTCGCAGAGTTCGCTACCGATCCCAAGTCTGCGTTAGCTCAGCGATTGTTCAGGCCCCTCGATCACCCAGTTGGCCCAGCCGCATAGTGCGACAGCAGCGCACCGGTCAGGACTGCCGGGTGACCGCCAGCACGGCTTCGGCGAACTCGGGGCGACACACCACCAGGTCGGGCAGCTTGGGGTCGGGCTGGTTGTAGGCCAACACCGATCCGTCGATGCGGGAGGTGTGCAGACCGGCCGCCCTGGCAACCGCGACCGGAGCCGCCGAGTCCCATTCGAACTGGCCTCCGGCATGTACGTAAATATCGGAACGGCCCTGCACAATCGACGCCACTTTGGCTCCGGCTGAACCCATTTCGACCAGAATGCCATCCAGCGCGTCCCGGACCGACAGCGCGATCGCGGGTGGGCGGGTGCGCGATACCACGATCCGGGGTTTGTCCGGGGTGGCTGGCGGCGGCTCGACTTCGGGTGTCGCCAGGGTAATTCCCTGCGCCGGCAGCGCCACGGCACCCGCGACAAGCTCACCGGCCTGCCAGAGGGCGACGTGCACCGCCCAGTCGTCGCGTCCGAGCTCGGAGAATTCCCGCGTTCCGTCGAGCGGATCGACAATCCACACCCGTTCCGACCGCAAGCGCACCGGGTCGTCGGCGCCTTCCTCGGACAACACGGCGTCGTCCGGACGTTGCCTGCCCAGCTCCTCCATCAGGAAATCATGAGACCGCTTGTCCCCCGCGGCTTTTCGCTCGCTCGGGTCGGCATCGGCGAACTCCTCCCGAACTCCGAGCAACAGCTGGCCCGCATCGGTTGCCAACTGCGCAGCCAGTTCGTGGTCATCCATGAAAGCGTTTCCTCTTGGTGGCAAATGTTGGGTACGTCAACCGAATTTACGTGACTATATGTGGCGACCAGTGACCGCCTACGACACACACCGCGTTGCTATCACCGGCGATATCGTAATCGTGAACGACCACAAGCCAAGTCACGGTGCTGGCGTATTTCAATACCGCCGACCAAAAGGATTCACAGCCCGAACTGGTCCTCGATGACGCCGAGCCAGATCTGCGCGCTATCCATGGCGACCTTTTCGCTGATGAAGGCATGCTGAGTGCCGGTATAGATGTCGCGGAATGCCCGTTCGAGACGACTGCCCTCGCGGATCGAGCTGGTTCCGGCCACCAGATGCGCCCACTCCGCACTTTCACGGGCCGTATCGGTGGCGAAGACGGCGGCCGCGCGCATGTCCGCCCGCAAAGTCGGGGTCAGGTCCGCTCCGGCGGCAACGGCGGATTCGGCGGCGGTGAAGGCGTCGAGAACCAACAGCCGAGCCGCACGCCACGCCGACACGTGGTGGGCCAATCCTTTTTGGAAGGTCGGGCGGCTGGCCAACGACGCCATGTCGCTCATCCGGAATTTCGTCGCGGCCAGTTCGGTGACGTCGTCGAGCATGCTCTTGGCAACCCCGAGTGCCCAGGCTGCGTGACCGGCGGCGGTCACCGGCATCAGTCCCATCCGCGCGGCCGGCGACGTCCCGCGGCGCGGTTCCCGGTCGAACAGCCCGAACGTCCTATTGGCGGGCACGAAAACATCGTCCGCGCTGTAGTCATAGGACCCCGTTCCCTTGAGGCCCTGGACGTGCCAGCCGTCGTTGAACTGGATCTCCTCCCGCGGCACCACCGCCACCTGCATGTCTGGAATGCCTTCGCTGATCCAGCGCATTTCGCCGTTGTCCATCGGAAAGAATCCGGCAGCGACGTACTGCGAATGGCCGACACCAGACCCGAAGCTCCACGATCCGCTCAACCGGTAACCGCCGTCCACGACGGTGCCCTGTCCGTTCGGGAAGAACTGTCCGCCCATGGTGACGTGGTTGTCGTGGGCGGTGAACACCTCGGCGAAACCTTCGTCGGTCAGGTAGGTGGCCGCCGCGAACCGGGACGGCAGGTTCGCGATCCCGATCCAGCCGAAAGAGCCGTCTTGCCAAGCCATTTCGATCCAGGTCTCGATCATCTCGGCGAGTGAGGGTTCGATGCCGCCGGCCTCGCGCGGACCTAACGCCGTCATCAGGCCGCTGGCCCACATTTCGTCGACAATCGCGTCGGTCATGGTGCGTAGCCGCTCGGATTCTGCGGCCTCGGCGCTTACCACCTCGCGCATCCCACGAGCATGCGAAATGACCTGATCATTCTTTGTCGATGTCACTGGTAGACCGTACGCCGACGGCCCGTGCCAGCCGCCGTGCGACCGCACGTTTCAGCCTCGGAATGTTCGGTTATCCCAGTAAGGGCAGAACTGCGGCAGCTTTCGCATGTCGCGGCACTATAACCACAGGTCACAGCCATATACGACGTCAGTGAGCGAGATGGAGCAGCGGAGTCCTCAGCGCCGTCGCAATGACGGCGCTCCTACGGCGTTATTGGAGCCGGGCCTTACTCTCTGCGAGCGCTACCTAGCGCGGGCCGTGGTGGGTCGCGGCGGCATGTCGGAGGTGCGCGACGGGTGGGACCTGAAACTGGGCCGCCCAGTGGCTATCAAGCTGCTGCAACCCGTTGCGGGGGACCGACCGGAGAGTCGCCTGCGGTTTCAGACGGAGGCGCGAGCGACCGCAGCGCTGCACAGCCAGCACATCGTCGTGGTCCACGACGTCGGCGAACACGACGGAATGCCGTTCATCGTGATGGAGCGCCTCCCCGGAATGTCTCTGGCCGACCACATCGCGCGAGGGCCACTACCGCCCGCATTTGTGCACGCGGTTCTCGATTCAGTCCTCGCCGCGCTTACCGTCGCGCATGACGCTGGGATTCTGCACCGCGACGTCAAGCCTGGCAACATACTGTTCACCGCAGCAGGCGAAGCGAAGCTCGCGGATTTCGGCATTGCCAAGACGACTGGCGCCGCCCACACCATGACCGGCGCAATCGTCGGCACCATGCCATACCTGAGCCCCGACCGGTTGATCGGGAAACCGGCCACCCCGGCGGACGATCTGTATGCCGTAGGCGTGGTCGGTTACGAGGCGCTGACCGGGCGGCGGCCGTTCCCGCAGGAAAACATTGCAGCGCTGGCTCACGCGATCCTGCACGAGTCGCCGCCGCCAATTTCCACGCTGCGACCCGATGTGCCACCGAACCTTGCGAACGTGATCCAACGGGCACTCACTCGCGACGCCGCACAGCGCTACCACCAAGCCGGCGCGATGCGAGCGGCGCTCAACGACACTGCGCCGGCGACGACTCCCGTCCGCCCACCCACCCGGGTGATGGCAGCGCCGCTGCCTCCACCGAGCACCTACGCGTGGACGGACGCGCAATGGGAACCGCCAATATCCCGCCGCAAACTCTGGGTGGCGGCGATCATCGCTGTCTCGGTAGTCGCGATCATGCTGCTTGCGCTCATTCCGTCGTCCTCAGCCCCGTCGCCAACGCCGGTCACCACCAGCACACCGTTGCAGGCACCGCCCGCGCCGGCCGCGACAGATATCAGCGACACGCCGGCGCCGCCACAGCCCCCGAGGGGCCCCGGCAAGAAACCCAAAGGCGGAAAAGGTGATTGATCACTCCGGGAAGCCAAAGAGCTTGACCACTCCGTGATCGCGCCCGGCCGTGTAACCGCCGTCGACCGCGATGGCCTGACCCGTCACGAACGAGGCGTCCGGAGACACCAGGAAGGCCGCCATTGCCGCGACCTCCTCGGGTCGTCCCAGCCGCTGCAGGGCGTGCTCCTTGGTGATCGACTCCAGCGGGCCATCCATGCCCGGCAGCTCAAAAACGTTCTTGAGCATCGGTGTTCCGATGAAACCCGGGCAGATAGTGTTCGCCCGGATGCCGCTGGGACCGTAGTCCAGCGCAATGTTCTTGGTCAGCAACACAACTCCGCCCTTCGCGGCGTTGTAGGAACTCCCGCCCGCGGTCCCTTCCAGCCCCTCGACGCTGGCCAGCGTCACGATCGAACCACGCTCCCCGTCGACGCGGGGTTGTTCGATCATCTTGGCCAATGCGGCCTTGGCCACCAGGAAGGTGGCGGTCAGGTTGATTCCGATCACCCGGTCCCACTCGGCCCGGTCGAGCAGATGGACCGGGCCTCCGCCGGCCACCCCGGCGGAATGGACCACCCCGTCCAGGCGGTGGGGTACCGCGGCCAAGACAGCGGCGACCGCGGCTTCGTCGGTGATGTCGGCCGTCACGAAGTGGAACTGCGAGCCGAGGTCCGGCGGTGAGGCCAGATCGGCGCCGACGACGGTGCCGCCTTCGTCCAGTAGGCGCCGGGCAGTCGCCAGCCCGATTCCGGAAGCCACACCCGTAACCACGAAGGTCCGCCCACTGGCACGGTCAGTGTTCACCACCCATGGTTCCTCTCAGGAGTCGGAAGCCTCAGCATAAGGATCGGCCCAGGGGAATCTTTCCCGGCTCATCGGTGTCGTTCCTCGCGTGACGCAAATCGGAGTGGTGTTTCCCCAGACCGAACTCGGCGGTGACGTCGGCGCGGTGCGCGCTTACGCCCAGGGAGTCGAGCAGCTCGGGTTCGCCCACCTGCTCGCCTACGATCATGTGGTCGGTGCCGACCCCGAGATACATCAGGGTTGGGGCGGCCCGTACGACATTCACACCACATTCCATGAGCCATTCGTGCTGTTCGGCTTTATCGCCGGCATCACGTCACTGGAGCTGGTGACGGGCATCATCATCCTGCCGCAGCGCCAGACCGCGTTGGTCGCCAAGCAGGCGGCCGAGGTCGACCTGCTGACCAACGGCCGATTCCGCCTCGGCATCGGAATCGGTTGGAATGCCGTCGAATACGAGGCGCTCGGCAAGGACTTTTCCAACCGCGGGGTTCGCAGTGAGGAGCAGGTGAGCTTGCTCCGCCGCCTGTGGACCGAGCAGACCGTGACGCACGAGGGCCCGACCGAGCGGGTGACGGGCGCCGGCCTTGCGCCATGGCCTGTGCAACGGCCCATCCCGGTCTGGTTCGGTGTCGCATCGCAGCGCGCCTACCGGCGCGCCGGTCGCCTTGGCGACGGATGGTTCCCGATGGTGCCGCCGGGGCCGAAGCTCGACGAGGCGAAGGCGGTCGTCGACGCCGCGGCTGTGGCGGCCGGGCGCGATCCGGCGGCGATCGGCATGGAGGGACGGGCCAGCTGGGGTCCCGGCGGCCTCGACACGGTGCTCGATGAAGTCCAGCGGTGGAGCGACGCCGGCGCCACTCACCTATCGATCAACACGATGGGCGCGGGGTTTGCGTCAGTCGACGAGCACCTTGCAGCGCTGGCAACCGCCGCCGACGCGCTTCGACTCGGCTCAACATGATGCTGAACCTGTCGCGGAATCTAGTGTGCGCTAGTGGTTTTCAGCGTGCGCTTACGGCGACATCCGGGCGACGTTCCCGCCCTGGACGCGCACTGGAATCCCTGAGCGCACACTTGATGCCCGTTGGGGCTAGCTCTCCAGCGCTTTGGCGCAGGCCGCCAGGATCGCCAGAAAATTCAACCGCAGCAGCGGGCGGCTGACCTTCTCCAGCACCTTGCCTCCCGCATGGACCGGATGGGTGTAGTTGGTCAGCCAGTCAACGTGCGTGCCGTCCCCGGCGGGTGTGAAGGTCAGTGTCCCGCCGTCGTGGTCGAACGCCGGGAACGCGCGGACGATGAGGTAGGAGTATTTGTTCGGGCGGTCATAGGCCGGGATCTCTTCGCGAAACCACATGCCGGCCCCGAGCACTTCCCGGACCGCGCCCGCCCCGACGGCCGGTGAGTCTTTCGCCCAACCGGACTTGATGACCAGCGGCGCCGTGGCCAGATTGGCCGGATCTACCAGCCAGTCGAAGACTTTTTCTGCGGGCGCAGCGATGGTTCGCTCGACGTGAATCTCGACCATGGGGGTTAATGCTATGTGGCTAAGCGGGGCCGCCGGGCTGATTCGCCATCCGGGGATGGTAACGCCCGCGAACTCCTGCGTCGATTACCGGTACTTACGCGCGCCGCCGGGTAGCCACAGACCATGAAAACCGTCGTCATCACGGGCGCCACCGCAGGAATCGGCCGAGCAACGGCCCTTCGATTCGACCGTGCGGGTTACCGTGTCGCCGCCTATGGCCGTAACCAAGAGGCTCTCGACGAGCTACGAACGCAGCTGCGGCCCGAGGCCATCGTCGACTCCCTGGAGGTGCAGGACGCCGACGCCTGGGCCACCCGGCTGGAGCAGCTCGCCGAGCACACCGACGGCCAACTGGACGTGCTGATCAACAACGCCGGCATCCTCAGTTCGGGCCGCTTCGCCGACATTTCGCTGGCGGATCAGCGGAAGATCATCGACGTGAACGTGGGCGGCACGCTCAACGGCTGTCATTCGGCCTACCCGTACCTCCGCGCGACGCGCGGCGCCCAGGTCATCAACGTGTCATCCGCGTCGGCCATGTACGGGCAGCCTGAGCTGGCGACCTACTCGGCGTCGAAGTTCGCGATTCGCGGTCTCACCGAGGCACTCGAATTGGAGTGGGCCGCAGACGACATCAGGGTGTGTGCCGTGTGGCCGCTGTTCGTCGACACCGACATGGTGGACGGCGTGGACACCGGAAGCACGCGCACGATGGGAGTGTCACTGACCGCCGACGACGTCGCCGAGACCATCTTGAAGGTCGCGCAGGGCCGGCCCCGGCTGCCGCACGGTCCGCACTTCGCGGTCGGACATCAGGCCAAGGCATTGATGACAATCGCTGCCGTCACGCCCGACTGGGTGTTGCGGGCGATCAACCGTCGCGCCACCGGGCAATAAGCTGCCCTCGTGAAGTAGCCTGTGCGGCTTAGGCATTCGCCTGGCGCTTAAGCTTGTCCAGCGGATTAGACCGCTCCAGCATGCCGACGGCCTCCTCGCCATCCCAGCGGTAGCGCACCCCGGCCTGTTGCACCACCGGGAAGCTGGACATCTCCTGCTTGAGCGCCTGCATGGAATACATGTCGTCGTTGTGGTTGACGTCATGGGTGGTGAACACGGTCTCGCCCTCGATCGCGACGGTGCCCGCGGCTGTCTCCATGACCAGCGAGACGTCTTCCGCCCCCGATTCAAGCCGGGTGAGCCACGGCGCTTGTACCGCGCGCGCCGGAATCAACTCACCGTCACCGCTGAACACGAATCCCTCGTTGAAGGTCGGCTGCCCATCGGGTCGCGGCGGGTAGGCGATGTAGCCGAATGCGCGTCCGCTGGGGAAGACCGCCGATTGCCAGCAGTGCCCCCAGAAGCCGGCGAGCTTACGCACGCCCTGCCGGCGAATTCGCAATCCGCGGCCGGTGAAGCGCCGTTCGGTCGCATCGACGGAAACCCGCCCGGTGGCAGTGAATAACTGCTCGTACCGGGGGCCACCCATGATGTTGCCGATCGATGTCTTCAATTGGAGCGCGGCGTCGGTCTGCAGCGCGCCCTGCACCCAGGGCGGGACGGCCATCGTCGCGTCGACATGAAAGCTGATGTCAACGCTCGGGCCATCGGTGCGACCGGCCACGAGATCCGCGGACGAGGTCTGCACCGCGGGCCCGTCGTAGCTCATCGTCCAGGTCTTGAACGGTTCGACGCACTGGAACACCAACCCACCGGCGCCCAGCACTGTCGGTTCACCATTGCTGTCCTGCGCCGGCAACGAGGGCCCGTTGGTCCGCAACCGATACACCCGGCCGTCCGGGAACGCGACGTTGACTTGGATGTCGTGGGCATCCCAATTGGCGGCCACCGCCTCGATTCCGATTCGCGGCAGACCGACGTCGCCATGGTCGTCGACCACCCAGAAGCTGACCGAGTCACGCATCTCGGGGTCTTCGGGACGCTGCGCGAAAACGAATTCGCGGGCGGGGTCGATGCCGCCGGTGAGATCAACTGCCATGTGGTTCCTTAACTTTGGTTCCGGTCCAGTTGCGCGCCGCCGCAACGTACTGCGCGAACCGCGGTCGCAAATCGTCGAAGTCGATGCCAAACGCGAGTGGATCTGCGTGCGAGGGCGGTTCACGTTCGGCGGCCGCCTGGGCCCACCAACTGTGCATCCGCGCCTCGAACTCCTCCCCGACCGGTAAACCCAACCAACCGTACAGCCCGACGACTTCGCGGATCGGATCATCTTGCATGGCAAGAAAATCGATGTCGTAGAAGCGGGCCCCGGCGTTACTGTCTGAGCGGAATTTCAAGGTGCGCTGCATTCCTTGCGACCAGTGTTCGACGTTGAGTCGGCCGATGTATTGGCGGTCGATGTCGTCGCTGAACGAGCCGATGATATCGGCATAAAGATCGGCGACCGACAGGATGACGTCGGTGGGGTCGCGATGCGTCATGACGTACCGCGCGTCGGGGAATACCGTGTCCAGGGCATCGAGCCACAACACGTGTGACGGACATTTCAATCGCCAGGTCCGTTGCGGTTCACCGAATTGCAGCAGTTTCATCACCCGGCGCTGATAGCGGTAGGTCGAAGTGAGATCCGCGGATTCCAGTAACCAGCTTGAGTACGAAGGGATTTCGGCGAACGACTGAAACAGATGCGACTTGAAGTCCAGGGCCATCAGCTCATGGCATTCCATTGGTCCGTGAGTGGCGGCGGGCACGTGGTAGCGGGTGCCGACCATCTCACCCTTGTCGGCGGGGATGCGGGGGTCGGTCCCCTGCACGGTCGAGGGCGGCGGACACGGTCGGGACGACTCCCACCGCCGCAGGTAGCGCACGTCGGGATCTTGAGCCAGCAGCATGGACAACGCGGTCGACCCGGTTCGGGGTAACCCCAACCCGATCAGCGGCGCGTTGATGGACACCTCGTCGATCTCGGGGTGTCGGCGATACCAATCCTCGACCTGCAGGCGCTGCGCGAGGTAACCCACGATGCGCTGGTGCAGAAACACCTGCCCACGCTCGTTGAGGTGAGCTTCGTCCTGCAGCGCCGACAGCAGGATCTCCAGGCCGTCCCGGAAAGAGTCGTCGCCGAAGTCGTCGAGGCCGGCCTGGGCGCTGGCCTCTCCCAGCACCTCGTCGGTGGTAGGCACATGGCCGACGATAGAGACCGATCGGGCCAGCCCGGTAATACCAATTCGGGAATCCAGCCATGCCAAAGTTGGATGGCAGGCCGACAGGTCACAATGTGTGTATGACTTCCACAGAAATAGCTCAGCGTGACTCAGCCCAGAAAACCGCTCGCCGGATGGGAGCGGGGTTGGTCGGTATGGGCATTCTGCATTTTGCGGCGCCCAAACCGTTCGACGAGATCATCCCGGCTGAGCTGCCCGGCACCGCGCGGTTCTACACCCACGCTTCGGGAGTCGCCGAGGTCGGCGTCGGAGCATTGCTGCTGGCGCCACCCACCCGGAAACTCGGCGGGCTGGCGGCCGTCGCACTATTTCTCGGGGTCTTGCCCGGCAACATCAACATGGTCCGGCTGTGGTGGGACAAGCCTTGGTACATGCGCGCCGGCGCCATCGCCCGGGTGCCGCTGCAGATTCCGATGATCATCACCGCGCTGAAGATTTATCGCAACAGCTAGCGAGCTAACGGCGAACCGACGCGGTGCAGGGTACCGTCCGGATCGACGTAGGCGAACTCCCGCAATCCGTACAGGGTGTCGTGCGGCGGGTGCAGGCGACCCCCCAGGTTTTCCAGCGCCGTCCATTCGGCGTAGAGCGCGTCGGCGTCGCTGACATAGAGGTAGACGCTGGAAGCGGTAGTCAATGGGTCATGCTCGGCCCACTCAGTGAGGTGCAGTGACACCGACCCACGGTCGACGAACCCGTAGCGTTCGGGGCCTTCGTAGCCGCGGGCGTCGAACCCCAGCAGACGGTATCGGTCCAGGGCGGCGTCAAGGTTTACGACGGGCACGATCGGCGCTACCGAGGCGAAGTCGATTGCGGGCATGGCAGAAGTCTGTCACCTGGGCGTTCGCTGTGGCATTCTGCGTGAGTGTCCGCTGTTGCGGGGAGTCGGCCGTCGGGGATCGTGACGTTTCTGTTCACCGACGTTGAGGGCTCGACGCGCCGATGGGAGGCCGATGCCGAGGGCATGCGGGCCGCGCTCGCCGCGCATGATGGCGTACTGCGTGCGGAGATCGAAACCCGCGGCGGGTGGTTGTTCAAGCACACCGGTGACGGGGTGTGCGCCGCGTTCGCTTCGCCGAGGTCCGCAGTTGACGCCGCCGTTGCAGCCCAGCAGGCACTCGAATTGCCGGTGCGGATGGGATTGGCGACCGGCGAGGCCGAGGTACGCGACGGCGACTACTTCGGGACCGCACTAAATCGGGCCGCCCGGGTCATGGCCGCCGGACATGGCGGCCAAATTCTGCTGACCGATTCGACGGCGGGTTTGGTCAGTGGCGTTGACTTGTTTGACCTCGGCCCACGACGATTGCGCGATCTGCCTGCCCCGGTCGGGGTGTTCCAAGTCCGGGCGGCCGGACTACGTACCGACTTTCCCGCGCTGCGGGCGTTGGATACCAGTCCCGGAAATTTACGCCCGTCGTTGACCAGCTTTGTCGGTCGCGAGTCCGAGCTCGACCAGGTGCGCGCGGCGCTCAAGACACATCGGCTGGTGACATTGGCCGGGGTCGGCGGCGTTGGCAAAACTCGGCTGGCGTCGGAGGTCGCAGCCCGAATGGCAGACGAATTCCCGGACGGTGTCTGGTTTTTCGAGCTGGCCGCGGTGACCGATCCGTCGGCGGTGCCCGATGCGGTGGCCGCGGTGCTGGGCATTACCCAGCAGCCGGGGAAGAACGTGACCGAGAGCGTCGCCGCCGCGCTGGAAGGCCGGGTTCGGTTGTTGATGTTCGACAACTGCGAACACGTGCGTGACGCCGCCGCCGATCTGATCGAGGCGATCCTTGCCCGCTCCGCGAGCGTGCGGATCCTGGCTACCAGCCGCGAACGGCTCGAAGTCGCCGACGAACAGTTGTGGTCGGTGCCTTCGTTGGAAGTCGGCGGCGGCATCACGTCAGCTGCCGCAAGCCTTTTCATCGAACGCGCCCAAAGCGTTTCGGCGCGGTTCTCGGTCTCCGAGTCCGAGGATGCCACCGCCGTCACCGAGATCTGCCGGCGTCTGGACGGCATCCCGCTGGCGATTGAACTGGCGGCCTCTCGCATGGCCTCGATGTCTCCGATCGAGGTGCGGGATCGGCTCGATCACCGGTTCCGACTGCTGGTCGGGTCGCGTCGCGGCCTGGGACGACACCAGACGCTGCGGCACGCAGTGGCGTGGTCTTATGACCACCTCGACGACACCGAAAAGGAGTTGCTGGAGCGCTGTTCGGTATTCGCCGGCGGCTTTGACCTGCAAAGCGCCTGCGCGGTAACGGAATCCGGCGACTCCCAAGACAGCGACGATTACGAAGTCCTCGATTTACTGGACGCGTTGGTGCACAAGTCGCTACTGGTCGTCGAACGGCGCTCGGGGCGGACAAGGTATTCGATGCTGGAAACGATTCGCGAGTTCGCCGAAGAGCAACTCATCAATCGCGGCGCAGCACCGGAGGCGCGGGTCGCCCATGCCCGTCACTTCGCCAGTCGGATCACCGATGTGATGGCGGTGTGGGACAGTCCCGACCAACGGGAGGCCTATCGCTGGTTCACCACGGAACTGGCCAATTTGCGTACCGCGTTCCGCTGGGCCGCAGACAATGACGACCTCGACACTGCAATCGCCATCGCAACTTACGCGGCCTTTCTCGGCTATTCGCTCGACAAATTCGAACCGGTCAGCTGGACCGAAGAACTACTCGACTGCGCTGTGGACGCTAACCATCCGAGTCGCATGTTCATGTACGTGCTGGCGTCAATGTGCTACGCGGCCGGCCGGCTTGAGGATGCGATCCGCTATGCCAACGCCGCGGTCGAGTTGCTCGACAGCGGAGGCGAGGTGCCGTACGGCCTCGAGGGTTGGCCAAGCGGTGCATTTACTGTCAGCGGGCAGGCACACCGGGGGGTCGAAATTTCCCGTGCTCAGCTCGCCCGCGGTCGCGACCCCCTCACGCTCACCAGGGGCTGCCTGGTCATGGCTTTGACGATCGAGGGCCCCAATGACGAAGCCATGGCCCTCACCGATGGATTAGTCAAGGCCGCCGAGGCCACCCGCAATCCCATGGCGTTGTGCTTTGCGCTGCTTGCCGACGGCTTCGCCTTCCGCGACACCAATCCCGTGCGTGCCCTGGCGGCCCTGCGCCGTGGGATGGCGATCGGGCAAGACACCGGCAACCAGAGCAGTGTGTCGCATCTGGCGGCCGTCCTGTGCCGAGTGGAGGCAAAGTACGGTGACCCATCGGCCGCACTCGATTACTTCGCATTGGCCATCCACGCCCATCATGAGGCCGGCAGCACGGCCATGATGAGCACACCGCTAGCCCTTCTTGCGGCCTTCCTCGAGCGGCTGGGACGTCACCAGGCGGCGGCCACCATCGCCGGTTTCGCGTTCAGTCCGGTCACCGCACGGTCAGTCCCTGAATTCGCTGTCGTGATGGCTCAGCTGCGTGATGCGCTCGGCAGCGACGTCTACGAATCGTGCACCCAATCGGGCGCACAGATGACCACCGCCGCCATGGCCAGTTACGCCTACGACCAAATTGACCAGGCCCGAACAGAACTCGATTGATCGGGTGCTGCGCCGCGCGCGTAACGCCACGGCGACATTAACGCCCAAAATTCGCAGTGCCGTTGCGTTCGCGGGTCTAGTCGACTCTAGCGGCGAGTGGTTCGAAGCCGAGCGCACTGGCTCTCGCACGAAAACGCCCGATTAACTCGTCATAGCCGGCCTCGTCGCCCTGCGCCCGTGCGACCAACGCACGCAAACGCAACAGGGTGAGTTCGTGGAGCACGAAGCCTTCATCGGTCGGGACCGCCGCCAGCCGATCGATGGCGGCTCGCACTTCTTGGACGTCGATGTCGGTGCCATGGGCAAGCAGTGCCTCCACCAGAGCGGTGACGGCCAGCCAGCGCCAGATCATCTCGCCAGATGAGTAGCTTCGCTCGACCACCGCACGGGCTAGCTCGATTGCGCCGTCCACATCTCCGTTTCTAAGTTTCTCCCTTGCCAATTCGGGCTCGACGACTACGTTGGCCATACCGACAAAACGCCGACCCTCCGCGGAATCGCGGGCTCGGGTCAGCAAAGCGATGCCCTTTTCTCGATCGGCGCCGCCATGATGGAGTTGTGTGAATCCGTGGGTAAGCAGAGCAAACCCGAGAACCACCTCATCGCCGGTCTGTTCGGCGATCGCCAACGCGTCGGCGGTTTCCTGCAACGCGGTCATATCGGGAGACAAAGCACCGAATGGGATGGACAACACGTACTTCCACATGTGGGTCATGACATGCATCGCAGGATCGACCTCGGCAGCTACGGCAACCGCGGCATCGGCGTCCGCTTGCCAGCCCGGCATCCCGAGGCACATCTTGGTAATCCCGACGAGCCCCATTGCCATCGCTAACGGTGAGCTGAAGACGAGGTTACCTTTCCTGGGGTCCCCGGCCGTCAGCTCGACGGTACGCTGCGCCAGACGCAGCGCCTGCCCAACCTCGCCGGACTCCAATTTGCTGTAGGTGGGCGCATAGAACAGGGCGACCGAAAGAGTCGGATCTCCAAGTGAATCAACCAGTTCAATGAACTCATCGGCGAGGTCTGCCGCGTCACGAGACCGACCGTCCGCCGCGAGCGCCATGACGACGCCGGACATACCGATCGCCAGAGACAGCCGATCGTCAGCTAACGTACACAGTGCACGCAGTTCCTCGAAACCCGTATCGCTCGACCGATGTCCGGAGCGGAATGTGGTAGCACACAAGAGAGTTCGTGATTCGATCTGCATCCGCATCCGATCCGGGTCGTCCGCGG